>NZ_AP023368.1:5107500-5407500 GCF_014218355.1 Anaerocolumna chitinilytica | reverse complement strand
GATTTGTAAATTTCCAGTGATTGACCGGCAGCGGATAGCTGTGATTTGGCAGTGTCCAGCTGTTTCTTTGAAGCAGCAGATTCGGCCTCTGCCGTTTTTTTCAAGGAATCAAGTTGTGACTGGGAGGCATCTAGTTTAGTGAGGGAAGCCTTTAAGGTCCGTTGCTGCTCTATTACTCCTGAGGCCTCTATTTGGGCCAGGGACTGCCTGACCTGTGCTAGTTTCCCGGAGTAAGTCTTATATTCCTCGCTGGACTGGTCTAAAAGGTGGGAGATAGTATCTTCCAGAGAAGCTTCACTTTGTTTTAGCTGAAGGTATTGGTTCAGGACACCGCTCTCTTTTATCTGGTCCAAGGCGGCAGTGACTTTAGAGCGATTGGTGTCAAGTTCCTTTTGTTTGGAGTTAAGGGTATCAAAAGTAGTCTTCCTTTTAGTTTCGTACTCTGACAGAGAAGCTTGATAGGAGGTTAAAGAAGCACTATACTCCTGCTCTTTTTTTTCTATTTCCGTTTTACTGTCTGCCAGCAGCTTTTCTTTTTGGTCTATTTCTGTCTTGGCGTTCTCAAGCTTTTGCTTATTAGAGTCAAGACGGTTTTTAGCATCTGATTGCTGAGTAAGGTATGTGTTATAGGAAGAATCGTATTCTTTCTCAGAGTTATTTATCTTCTCGTTAGCATCTTGGAGGATATCTTTGTAGCGTGAGTCAGCCAGACAGTTAAGAGCATCCGTCAGAGGCTGCTTCATAGCAGAGATGGCATCCTTATAACCCTTGCTGTATATTTTTTGGCCGGCTTCCTTCAGAGTAACAAAGATTTCACTATAGTAATCAAAAGAAAATCCGCCTTCCGGCAGATAGACAAAAGCACGGACAAAACCGCCGGCGAGCTTGGTGGTGCTGCGATCACTGCGGTACATATAGTTGACGGAGTTACCTACACCGACTATAGTGTATCTCCGATAGGTCAAGCTATCAGAGGTAGCTGTATCATTCTTTTCAGAAACAGATATTTCCTTGCCTATATCATCTTTTGTAAAGCAAAGATCATCAGCAACACATTCATTATTCGCCTCAGGCATCCTTCCGGCAGTTAAATGTATCTGATTTATTTGACTTGTTATGGAATGGGCCTTTAGAATAATATCCTTCTGATCGTTATAATCAGCTATAAAGTCAACTGATACAGCACCTTCTGCGGCTTTAATATCATCCAGCATATCAATATGGCTCACGTCATCACTTGTGAACCCAAGGGTGGACAATAAACGATAATCATACATATTGGTCTCTTTAATATAAGAATCACCGGTTTGTATCATTGCTTCCTTGGTTATCTTTAACCCGGAAAAAAAGCCCACACCAAGAGCAATAATGATAAGGATTGCAATAAAGCGTCCCAGAGTATGCTGTATTTCACGGCGATTATTCTTATTCCATGCGGAAGATTTCGCAGCCATTTCGTCTCCTTCACCGGTACCATAATAGGTGTTACCGATATCAACTGTACATAATTAGCTCCCTTTTAAGGGAAAACAGAGAGCAGTAAGATAACCATATTATACCATTTTGTCCTATGCACAACAAGAACATTCCCTATTTATAATTACGTCTAAACTAAACTCTAAAATAAAAAACAAATTCCAGATTACATGATTGCTAGAGCTTAACCGTACTTTTTTATTTAATGTAAACAGAAACGAATGAGCAACATTTAGTAATATTTTAAACACATGAATTTTTTATGACCATACACAGATGGCAGCTGCTTCCCTTCAAACATTTTCCATTGAGGGGTTTCGTATGACACTTAAATGCCGGCAGTTGTGACTAGGATAAATTATGCCATGTTTGAGCAAACAGCGTTACATAACCAAAGAACAAGAAGCGAGTTTGGTATAATTTATCCTGCCAGGAACAACTGCCGGCATTTTAGTGGAATTCGAAACTCCGAACCAGAGAATGTTTGAAGGGAAGCAGCTGCCATCGTCCGTCCCCCAATCATGAAATTATTTCAAGCTAACAAGTTTAACCTTATACAAAACCGGTATCGCAGCCGTTATCAGTACAATACCCATAACAACAGGTGCGGTATGGCCAAGCAGTACATAGATTTGCCCGCCAACAATTGGCCCGATTATTCTTGCCAAAGCCTGAATAGATTGGCTGCCGCCCTGAATCCTTCCCTGTTCACCGGCATCCACAGACTTAGAGATCATTCCGTTAAAGGAAGGTCCGAAGATGGAATCACCGAAACCAAACACAAACATTCCTGCGATGATAAGAGGATAGTAGGAAAATAAAGCAGAGGCTCCAATAAGAAGGTAACCTATAATCTCAGAGGTCATACCAAGAATAGCAATCTGTGAATCACTGAGTTTTAACAGCAGCCTTGGCATTATAAGACTTTGGGAAAGGATGTCCTGTATACCAATAATTGAAAACATAAGCCCGATGATAGCAGGTTTCCAATTAAAAGTATCAATTGAAAATTGTGAAAAGATAGCCTGCAGGGACCCGTTTGGTACCCAGATCAAAAAAGCTGAGATAAGTATTCTTCCAACGTTTTTCATAGAAAGCACGTTTAATAGCTGCGTAAAGGGATTCAGTCTTACAAGAGGAATCGCCTCCAGCCGGTTTTTCTTCTCAAGACTCTCAGGGATAAAGAAGAAGCCGAAGATAACATTTAGCATAGTAATAATCGCTGCCAAAAACATGGGTGCAGAATAACCAAACCTGTCGGCTATCAAGCCCCCCAGTGTCGGTCCAAGAGCAGTTCCGATACCTGTAACCGCACTTACCCATCCAAAGATCTTAGTTCGCTGTTCTCTGGGGGTAATATCTGCGAAGTATGCAAAAATAGTACTTATATCGCCGCCTGTAATGCCTTCAATGATACGGCCGGCAAATAATACCCAGATAGCTCCGCCGATACCAAAAACAGTGTATCCGATGGCAGAACCCAAAAAGGAAATTAAAAGCACAGGACGGCGCCCGTATCGATCGCTTAAAGCGCCAAGTCCCGGTGCCGCGAAAAATACGCAGAAGGCGTAGACGGAGGTTAGCAGTGTAACGAAGATAGCTTGGTTACTGGAATTTGTGTAAGGCTGTACTAAAAACGGTACGACAGGTGTTATGATAGTGAAGCCTATACCAACAAGAAATACAGACATAAGACCAAATAGCAGTGCTTTTTTATCTATGGTTTGTTCCTCGTTCTTTTCATTGTTCGATTTGAGTTTTAACATATGAATTCTCCTCTCATGGTGATGATTTTGTTTCCTGGTCAACAATTACTATAATACGGTTTTGTTTCCTTGTCAACAAAATAATGAATAAAAAAATACAGCCGGCTCTAATTGAGCCTGGCTGCCTGCAGTTTGACTTGATTATTCCATGTCTTGCGTTTCATTATTCATATCCAGCTTCTTTATTTCTGCATCCAGGTGACTGCTGTATCTTTCTGCAAAGCGAAGTACCTGGTCAAATTGTTGGTCGGTTATCTGGTCAAATACGACTTTATCCCGATCCCTGAATTCCTGGTGTAATTTCTCATGGATATGGAAAACTTTTTTACCCTGTTCCGTCAGACGAAAATAGATTTCTTTTTTATTATCCGGCTTCTGATAACTTTCAATGATACCCTTCTTCTCCAGCTTCTTGGTCATTTTGCTTATAGCGCCTCTGGTCATATAAAGAGACTCTGCAAGTTTTGTTACATTAGAATCTTCATTTTTTCCGATACATTCGATGTAGTGTACCTCAGAGGACTTAAACCCCTTCAGACTTACTTCCATCTTTAATTTATTAAGCCAAGCCATCTTGTTATAGATGTCTCTGAAATTCATTAAGACCTGTTCTTCTTTGTTCATGGGTTGTTCTTCTTTGCTCATAATATCCTCTCACTTTATAGCAAAAATTATTATAGGGAATTTGTTTCTATTTCAACAATATTAAAATAATTTCAGCCATTTTGCAATAGCAGCAAGGATTTTTCCCTGGGGAAGGGCAGTTATTTCGCTCTCACTGATACCCCCAAGCCAGATAACCGCAACAAAGTAAACCACAGCGGATACGGTTATTGTCAGTATAAGGGACAGGATGTTACTGTGGCAGGTGCTGTGGAGAAAATCATACAGAAAACCTGCCAGGATTCCCATAAATACTGCAGCTGTCAGAGGAATTACAAAGCTTTTCTTAAGATCCATCTCAAACTTCAGACAGTTAGTCATGGAGCTTGCGTTTAAAACGCACATCAGGAAGGAATGAATAATCGCTGCAATAACAAGAGCATATAAGTTCAATCCGGTATAAGATAATAGTACTGCCAGTACAGCGGTCTGAATAAATAAGGATAGCAGGGCATTTTTCGTTGTAATCTTCAATTTCCCGATACCTTGCAGAACACCGTTTGAAATGGTAGACAGACCATATAGAATGGAGGTGATGCTAAGGCAACGCAATAAATCGGAGGCTTCTTTAAGGGTGGACTTTAATGGGAACATAGCATATATTATCGGTTTTGATAATACGAAGAGACCTACGGCAGCGGGAATACATATTAACATGGCAAATCGAATGGCCATATCAACTCTTCGTTTGGTTTCTTTGATATTTCCCAGGGAAAAAGCACCTGCGATATCCGGTAACATAGCAGAGGAGATAGAGGAGGCTATGGCAATCGGTATAGTGGTGAATATAATTGCTTCTCCGGAATAGATACCATATCCGGCAGATACGGTATCTGCGGATATCCCTTTGCCATAAATTAATATCTTTGTGTAAAGTGTCTGGTTAAAAATAGCGGTCATGTTATAAATGCAGGTACTGATAATAAATGGTGTAATATAAAAGAAAATATTCCTAATAATCTTGGCATAAGGCTCCGGTTGTTTCTCGGAACTATTAAGATATGAATTTCTTCTGGGCTTTCTACCGGACAAATATATCAGCACCATGAAGATAAGGCCAAATAAAACCCCGGCAGCAGTGCCTAGTGCACTTCCCATAGCACCATAAACTGCCCTTTTCGTAGTATCAGCCTGTGAGACAGATTTTATAAAAAATCCGGCTGCCAAAAGACTGAAGACCGCATTAAATATTTGTTCTAATATCTGGGAAAGAGAGGAGTGAACCATATCATTATGTCCTTGAAAATATCCTCGAAACACTCCTAAGAAGCCGGATAAAAAAATGGCAGGAGCGAGGAGGCGAAGAACAAGTACGGAATTGTTCTCCACGAAAAGACCTGCGCCAAAATAAGTAAAAGCACTGAAAATTCCGCCGACGATTAAGACATAAAGAAGGGAACAATAAAATATCCGCTGGGCATTTTTATTTTCGTGAATTATCAGCTTTTTTGCTATTTCTTTCGAAACAGCAGAGGGGATGCTATAGGAGGATATTAACAGCATAATCAGATAGACATTTCCCGCATAGTTATAGTAAGCGATACCTTCCACTCCAATTAATGCAATCAAAGGGCTCTTATATAAAATCCCTATAATACGGGAAATAATTCCGGCTATAGCAAGAACTCCGGCCTGCCGGACAAAATTATTTTTTCTATTTTGATTTTCCATAGACAGGACCGGCTTTCACAGAGATTTCTTAATAGTAGCAATTGGTATGATTATAACATACAATATCTATATTTGATAGAAAATATTTACAATTATTTAAGGCTTTATTATATGGAGATGTCTAAAATAGAACATTGTAAATAGATTTTATTAATTTACATATTTTCTTGAAATCCAAGAAGAGGATATTTATAATAATATTAAATAAATCGGTGAGGAGTAATGTGATATGAAAAACTACGTAACATCTTATATTAAAACCTTTTTGTTTTTTAGCATCCTGGCTGCTGCACTTTTGTTAAAATCAGGGGAATATTCCGCTGCTGAGGGCAGTAAGCTGGAGGGAGTTAAGGCCTTAGATCAGAAAACCGATTACCAATATGATTTAAACGGTGACGGAAAAGTGGAAACACTCCGGTATCAGGTAACGGAAAATGATGAAAAACATGAAGCGACACTAAAGTTATATATTGATAAAAAACTTTGCCTTACAAAAACCAGTGACGGACTGCTCTACAGGGTATATGTACTGGACTTGGATGCCAATGATAACCATCTGGATCTCTTCATTCATGCGGTATTAGAATCGGATGGTGTGAAGAATGCTTTCTTTGTACAATTTGATGGTAAAAAGTTCATTCACAATGTACCCTTTGAAATCAATAAGCTGACAAAGAAATATAGTACTTATCGTTATTCTATTGAAAAAACAGACGGAAAGGGTAATTTTACCGCTTTACTTGATACACCAATCTATTCCCCGGCAATAGGCTGTTACCTCTGCTACGTTTCCTTCCGTATGGAAGACGGGGAGATATCGATAATACCCTCAAGCACCTATGATTTGTTTAAGTTTTCGAAAGAGTATAAATATAAGACAGTAAAAGCATTTACAGTCTATGAGAAAGCAGGCTCAAAGACTGCGGTATATAAGGTGAAAAAGGGAGATATCGTTACCTTTGATAAGATGTATCTGGCAAAGAGCGGTAAGGTATACTTCCGGACAATTAACAGCAAGGGAAGTAAAGGCTGGATTTTATCTGATCAGGAAGGCCTCTTTGCGGAACAACCCGCCTGGGGTTAAGAAATACAGGAAGTTAAGGCTGCCGCTTCACGGTATTAAACACGAAAGCGGCAGCCCTTTTTGTATGTATATGGATACAAATAATCAAGTAATATTCTTACACTTGTGTTAGGATGTTAGTATACGGTACCGTTATAATCAAGAATAATTAGGGCAGGTGATACCTTGAAGAACTTCTATTTACTTACGGAGGCAATTAATTATATTGAAGAAAATCTTTGCAATGAGTTTACCTTAGAGGATGTGGCAAAGGCCTGCCATTCTTCTCTATCCGGACTGAAAAAGCTGTTTGGTTATGCCTTTCATATGGGTTTAAAGGAATATATCCAGAAAAGAAGGATTACCCATGCCGCAAAGGATATACTTGAGGGCAGCCTTACCATAACCGACATTGCTCTCAAATACCAGTATAATTCTCCTGAGGTTTTTACAAGGGGGTTCTTCAAAGTTTGGGGAATTACGCCCTCTGCCTTTAAGAAGCAATGGCGTTTTGCTGGGATATTTCCCAGAATACAATTCGAATATGACGGAGGAATGCGAATGAGCAGGAGAAAAGTTGATATTTCTGAGCTCTATGATTTACTAAGCAGCAGAAATGACAGTTATATTATATGTTTTGACATGGTTCATATGATGGATATTAACAGAGAGTACGGCCATGGTGGCGGTGACAAGGCAATTGTAGAGTGTCTTCGAAGGATTGAAACCCTCTCAGATGATAGCTGTCTGTTGTTCCGCATAGGCGGAGATGAGTTCGCTCTTGTTACAAATCTGCAGGAGGAGAGAGCAGCAAAAGAACTGATAGAGAGAATTCTGGCCTGCAACGGGCAAACAGTTACATACAATGAGGAAGAGATTCCTGTCAGCATGTATGCGGCATGTACAAGAATCACCGGAAAGAATCTTCGTTATTCAGAGCTTTTTCAAGACCTGGATAAAACCATAGAGAAAGCACATTATTTATAGTAAATACCAAAGTATATACAATAATCGAATTCAGAATCCATAGATAACCGGATTAAGGCTTCAAGCCAAAGCTCTTTCGAAAGCTCTGAGGATTATAACCGGTATAATGCTTAAAAAAATTTGAAAAGGAGCTTAAATCTTCACAGCCCACCTGCAGCATGACTTCAGAGACGGGGAGCATGGTGTTTTCCAGAAGAGACTTTGCCCGCTCGGTCTTAAGGGTATTGATGTAATTTAGCGGAGTAGTGCCCATTTTACTCTTAAACAGGCGGATAAAATAGTTCGGATGCATATGCATTCTGGCTGCCAAATCTTCCAAGGTTATTTTTTTCTCCAGATTGTTATTGATATAGGCTATAATTCCATTAAAATCGGAATTATTCTCCGGATAAAAGGCTTTCGGAATTAAACCGGAAGCTTCGATATAATCGGAGAATAAGGAGAGTATGGCAGCTTTTAGCCGGAGAATAGATGAGAGGGAATTGTCTTTGGAATATTGGAAGATATCCAAAAAATTATGTACAATGCCGCTGTCCTCAGCTACATCAATATAAAAAGGCAGGTTAAGGTGCTTTAAGAGATTGCCCTCGTTGGATTTGATATCAAAATGAATCCAATATTTTGTAATAAAATTATCATTGATATGATAGAAGGAATGCTTTACCTGGGAAGGGAGGAAGAACATGCGCCCGCGTTTTCCCATATAAGGCGTTCCTTTTATTTTAATTTCGCATTCTCCTTCTATGATATAGTAGATTTTACAAAAAGGGCATATAACATCATAGTCCTTCCAGGACCTTCCCAGATGAGAATATCCACCGTAGTAGTAATCAATGGATAAATTGGATAAAGAGCTTATGCAGGATGTGTCCATGGAAATACCTCTCTTCATACAGGTTAATTTTTTTCAAGTTTTCGTTTGTATTTTGCATTACATAAATAGTATAGTAATGATAAACTGACCTTGTCAAGAAGGATTATATGAGTTGGTAAAAATATAGAAAAAAGAGAAGGAGATCTGTGTATGGGATTGTTTGAAGAAAGGGCAAAAAGGACAGAATGGTTTTTGGAAGCAAGGTTTGGGATGTTTATACATTGGGGACTGTATGCAATTCCTGCCAGAGGAGAATGGGTAAAAAGTAACGAGAAAATCACAGCAGAGGATTATGACAGCTACTTTGAAGAATTTAACCCGGTAAGATATAATCCCAAAGAGTGGGCGAAGCTTGCCAAAGAAGCCGGAATGAAATATGCAGTGCTTACTACCAAGCATCATGACGGTTTCTGCTTGTTTGATTCAGCTTATACGGATTATAAGAGCACTAATACCAAATGCAAGAGAGATCTGGTAAGAGAATATGTGGAGGCTTTTCGTGAAGAAGGCATTAAGATTGGATTCTATTATTCTCTTCTTGACTGGCATCATCCGGACTATCCTCATTACGGTGACAGGCAGCATCCAATGAGAGATGAGGAGAGCTTTAAAGGAGCAGAGCACAATTGGAAGAACTATGTGGAGTATTTTCATAATCAGGTCAGGGAACTCCTTACCAATTACGGCAAGATTGATATCATGTGGTTTGACTTTTCGTATGACAATGAAAGGTTAAAAGGCACAGAGTTTGAACATATGTCAGGTGAGACCTGGAAGGCGAAGGAATTAGTCACAATGATGAGAGAGCTTCAGCCGGATATTGTAATCGATAATCGACTTGGAGGAGATGCAAGGAAGGAAGAGCCGGATTTACATGCCGGAGACTTTGTATCACCGGAGTGCATGATGCCGGACGGAGACGCTCTGGATGTGCTTGGAAGGTCGATTCCCTGGGAACTGTGCCTTACTCTGAATGAGAACTGGGGTTATGTAAGGAATAAAGCCTGGGAATATAAATCGGTGGAAAATGTCATTCATATGCTGGTGGAATGTGTAAGCAAGAATGGAAACATGCTGATTAATGTGGGACCTAATGCCAAGGGAGAAATCCCGAAAGAAAGTATTGGCATCTTAAGAGAAGTCGGTGAGTGGATGAAAGGTAACTCCGATAGCATATACGGCTGTGGAAAGAGCGAGCTGGAAAAACCGGAGTGGGGAAGATACACACAACGGGGGAATATGTTATATGCCCATATTTACGATAGGAGGGTCGGAGCATTTCGTTTCCCGGGTCTTGAAGGGAAAGTGAAAAAGGTTCGATTCTTAGAAGATGGATCCGAATTAAGACTGGTAAGGCCCTGGAATGGGGAAGATCATAAAAAGGATGCCTTTGTAGAGCTGGAAAATGCAAAACTCTACGATGAAAGAGATACGGTAATAGAGATAGAATTGAAATCCTGACGTCTAAGGAATATAATGGTTATTACAAGACCGTTATGCAGGAAAAATTCCGGATAAAGAAGGTTTCATACACTTTCCAATTAGCGGCTTTGCAGCTTCAATAGAATATTGCGGAGGTAATAATGAAACTGATTGGTACAAAGGTATTGGAAACAAAAAGATTACTGCTTAGACCTTTCCGGGTATCAGATGCAGAGAATATGTATAAGAACTGGGCAAGTGATGGGGAAGTGGTAAAATTCCTGACTTGGCCACCCCATGAGAGTGCCAGAGCAACCAGAGCACTTCTTGTATTGTGGGAAGAGGAGTCCAAAGCGCCTGGGACCTACCAATGGTGCATCGAACTAAAAAGCATAGGTGAAGCTATCGGAAGCATTGGGGCGGTTCATATATTTGAACATATCAATGCTGTTGAAGTTGGATACTGCATTGGAAAGAATTTCTGGGGACAGGGCATTATGACGGAAGCGCTTACGGCAATCAGAGATTATTTTTTCGCTGAAGTGGAGGTAGGCCGGCTGGAGGCCAGGCATGACACGAAGAACCCTGGGTCCGGAAAGGTTATGGAGAAGTGCGGTTTCATTTTTGAGGGTATCAGACGCCAAGGCGGTAAAAATAATACCGGAATTTGTGATCTGGCGTGCTATGGAATAGTAAGGAATGATTGGAAAAAACTATAGAATATGAAAAGATGCAGTCTGTTTTCTTCGCTACTCAATTTAATGGTGAAAGAAATACAGATTGCTTCTTTTTTAATAACATATCGGTGCTCCCTTCTTATTCAAAACACTTTAAGACTCCGAGGCAGGGTGAAAAATATATGATATAATTTCTGCAGGCAACGTAGATGCCATATTTACTTTCATAAGCACTAAGTGCTTCCTGCAGATAGTCTTCTGTTACTTCCAGATACTCTGCCATGGTATAAAGATTGTTACAGCCGGCTTCATAGGAACGAATAATGCCTTCTAAACCTATTTGAATATCGTAAGCGGCAAGACGTGCGCGGTATTCCTGTTTTCTGTTGGCAGTTATAGACTGATCAAGAATATCGCCTGCCGTAGTAAGATGATGCCCTATCTCTTCAGCCAGGACACAGCTCTTTTCAACAGTGCTGAGGTTCTTGTCTATCGCGATGCAGCCGTCAACATATAGACCCTTTAGACCTTCTACCTCATAAAGATTCATTTCTTTTATATACAGATAATCATATTTTGTCTGTAAGTCTTCGTATGTCATTCACATCTCCCCTTACTGTTACTGCTTTCCTGCCCTTGCTGCCAGAAGCAGCTTCTTATATTCTTCAATCTTGTGAAGTTCCTCTTCCGTCCAATGTTCATTGTCTTCCTTATGGGCCGCAACGGTCGGAACGATATTATCTTCCCACCCCATGAGATAAGATGGCGAGCAATGGAATATCTTTGCCAGATTGACTACTGTTTCATGCTTGATATTCTTAATCTCTCCGCTCTCATAGCGCTGCATAGTGGCTTCCTTAATCCCTAACTGGTCCGCCACTTCCAGCAAAGTCAATCCCAAGCTCGATCTTCTTTCTTTTATTCTTTCCTGCAAATTAGACATAAACTCAACTCCTGTTAATAGTTTGTACAACTTATCCGATGTTTGATAAGCTTATTATAGCACAATCTTACGTGTTAAGCAATAAAATATAAAATATTTTTAAAAAACTTACGTAATACGTATTGACAAGAAAAAAAGAACGTGTTATTATGAACTTACGTAATAAGTAAGAAAGAAGTACCAGCAAGCTATCTGATTTGAATAGATTTATGATTTGGGAAAGCTTCATACAACTTTTTAACATATAACAAAGGAACGGAGCTTGCAAAGGGAGTAGTTTATCCTTAACTTACGTATTACGTTAGAATAAATCGTCTTTTCAGAAATTCAGACGTAAAAGAAAATATCAATTACCTTGGACTAAACCATGTGAAAAAATGTATTTGAGAGGGTCATTTTATGAAAAAGAAGCAATTGATGCAATAAAAGTTTTGGCATTATTCAAAGCAGAACAGAATGCTTTTATTCCAAAAATCAGATTTGACGAGATTAACCAAAAGAGAAAAGAGCTGGAGTGGCAGGTTATGCACCAGAAATCACAAGTTGATGAAATGAGAGGTAATAGTCTTATCAATCAGAAGTTAAAGGAAGAAATGCTGAAGCTATTATGGCAGGCAGAACAGGATAAGAAGAAAGAAGAGGAGAGGTATAAAGAATTATTCATATATTCGATGTTATCAGAAATGCTTTCTTCCTATAAATATGCAGAGCTTATTTTTGAAAAAATGAACACTTCTTGGGGCAGAGGAAGAAGTACAGAGAGTACAAAAAGCCTATCAGGAGCTGTTTCACTAGAACAGCTCCTGAAAATAAGATATGGAGGAGGGCAGTCATGGGCGAAGATTTAAAGAATGCTATAAAAGCAAAACTTGCAGAGCTATTCCCGGAAGTTATGGTGTATGAGGAGGATTTGCCTGAGAATTACCAGAAGCCTGCTTTTTTAATCAGTACAATAAGTGCGGCAGAGGGAAGGGGACTGGGAGGAAGAAAGGGTTATCTATTATCCTTTGACGTTTCCTATTACAGTGACCTAACCGGACAGGCAAATAATGACTGCTACCAGAAAGGAATGGCGCTGTTAAAAGGTTTCCAGCTCTCAGGCTATCGGCTTAAGGGAAAGAAATCCGCTACAGCCCAAAACATACTGCATTTTACATTTGAAACACAATATACGGTTGCAGAGGAAGTTGCAGATTTAAAGATGGAACAAAAAGAATTATCAACCAATATAAAGGAGGATTAACATGGCAGGAACATGGAACAACCAAAATAAAATATTACCTGGTGCATATATTAACTTTTTAACCAATGCGCCTTTATCCATTACACCGGGGGACAGAGGGACGGTTCTGTTATTACAGGAACTAAGTAAAGGTACAAAGGGAGAAGTCTATACCGTAACAGCTACAGACAATGATTACCCTGACGGAATCACAAGTCAGGACAGCTTCTTAGCAGGAGAAGCCCTAAAAGGAGCAAGTACCGTGAAGGTGTACAACCTTGGAACCGCCCATACCGGTACGGAGATGGAGGAAGCACTTAAAGCAGCTAAGACCATGGATTTTGATGTACTTGTTTACCCCTATGACGGAGAAGGTTATGACACGATTAAGACTTCCATTGCAGCCTGGGTAACAGCAGTAGTAACCAGTGAAGGCAAAGGAATCCAGGCGGTGCTTGCTAACTTCGCCGGAAACTCAGAAAACATCATCAATGTTGCCCATGGCGTGAAGTTATCCGATCAGACGGTTCTGACTCCGGCTAAAGCCACCGCCTGGGTAGCAGGTGTCACCGCAGGCGCAAAGATCAGCCAGTCCAATACCGGTAAGAAATACGTCGGTGCCATTGATGTGGTACCCCGTATGACAAAAACAGAAATGGAAAGTGCTATTACCGCCGGAAAGTTCATCTTTAAGGTGGATACCGTGCAGAATGTAACGGCAGTCTACGATGTTAACTCCCTTACTACTCTGACAACAGATAAGGGAAAGGCATTTACCAAGAACCGTGTTATCCGCACATTGAACGGTATCAACAATGATATTACAGAGATTTTCGAATCCAATTACGTAGGCACCATGAATAATAACAATGACGGAAGATCTCTTCTGCGTGCCACATTAATTCAGTATTTTGGAAGACTTGAGGAGCTTTCCGCTATCAAGAATTTCACCCCGGAAGATGTGGAAGTAAAAGAAGGTACCGATGCCGATGCCGTTGTAATTAACTGTTATATCCAGCCGGTCGACAGCATCGAGAAGATGTATATGACCGTTAGCTTATCATAAGAAGGAGAGGGAAAATCATGGCAGATAATAAATATTTAAGATTAGCAGATACAATTTCTGCAAAGGAAGGCAGTGCTTTTATTATAATTAATGGTGTTTCCAGGCCGCTCTTTGAGGTTTCTACTTTGAAGGCACAGCTGGATTTAACTGTACAGACAAGAAAAATGCTTGGTAACCGCATGACTCAGCACAAGATAGTAGGTGCGGAAGGAACCGGCAGTATGACTATGTATTTTATGAATTCCGATATGTTGAAACTGGCAATAGGGTATTTAAGCAATGGGAATTTTGGAACTATTAGTATCAGAGTGGTTAATGAAGACCCTCAGTCCAGTGCTGGCAGACAGGAAGTAATGTTAAATAATGTACTGTTAAAGACTATACCGGTTGCCAGTCTTGATGACCAATCCGATGACCCTATAACGGTTGACACAGATTTTACCTTTGACAGTATAAGCAATATGAAATATTTTAATAATCCGGAAGGCTTTTAATAGACCGATATGGTTTACATATACAGGCTGCAGCAGGGAATTATGCAGCCTGTGAGAAAGAATTATTGAGAAGTGTTTCGCTTATAAGCATAAGTAAATTATATGCCTCATAGATGGCAGAATGGAGAAAAATATGAGTTCATTAAAAGCATTTTTAAATCCCGTACAGGTTGAGAATAAGGAAGTAGTAGTATCCAATCGATTTATGGAAGAGGGAAAGGTAATTCCTTTCATCATCCGTCCCATTACCCAAAAAGAAAATGAATTTCTTATCAAAAAATATACCAGAAAAGATAAAAAAGGAGCAGAGAATTTCAACCGTACGGAATATGTACAGGCTCTTACCGCCTGTGCGGTAGTGTTTCCTAACCTAAATGATGCGAAACTTCAGGAAAAGTATGGTCTTGGTGATACGGAAGTCTTAAAGAACATGCTCTTGGTGGGAGAATACGCTACTCTTGCTTCTGAAGTACAGACCTTAAGCGGACTGGACACGGACATCAATGAGGATATTGAAGAAGCAAAAAACGAATAACGCAAGGTGATGCTGAATTTAATCTGGCGCACTTTGCACTTCAAAAACTCCACATTCTGCCCTCTGCTCTGGATGCCATGAGTCAGAGGGAGAAGGCCTTCGTCTATGCCAGCATCCTAGCCAGGGTGGAATCGGAGAAAAGAGAAGCGGACAAAATAAAGATGAAAGGAGGGAGGAGCAGGTAATGGCAGATATAAATACAATGCTTGCAACAATAGATAATAATTTTGAAATAATAGGAAAAATAGATAATAATTTTGAAGTATTAGAAAGAACGATGAGAAATTATAATAATGTCACAAATAATTTTTTGGCTGTTAACGTTCTAATAGAAGAGTCTTTGAATGATGTAGAAGACAGTGCATCAAAAGCAGGAAGCAAGTTCAAAGATTTAACCGGAAAGATGAAAGTCTTAGTTGGAGCGGTTAAGAACTTAAAGAGTGTAACAAAAGTTCTTGACCTGTCAGATAGTCTTATTATATCAAACAGAAAACTAGATAATGTTAACGACGGTAAACAACCTAATGAAGAACTACATTCTAAAGTCTCAGCAGCGGCGGGAAGTTCGGGAAGCTCTTATAAAGACATGGCAGGCTATGTTTCAAAACTATCGGCATCCGGTGATACCTTTAAAAATAATAATCAAGCAATTGCTTTTGCAGAATTAATGCAAAAAGCCGTTGTGGCAGGAGGAACGGATGACCATGGGGCAGCGATGAATCAAATGATTAGCAGTGTAGCAAAAGGAAATGTTGGAAGCAGTGATTTGAAATCCGCAGCAGGTACATCACCTTTTGTTATGAAAGCTCTGACAAGTTATACGGGGAAATCGGAAGCAGAACTGTATAAAATGGCAGATAAGGGAGAATTAACAGCAGATAATATAAAAAACGCTATGTTTTCTATGAGTAAAGATATTAATACTCAATTCAAAAATACTAAGATGACCTTCGAAGAGACGTGGGATAAGTTAAAAGAAGGGGCATTGCAGGCTGCCTCAGGCATTCTGGAAAAAATAAATGAAATCGTTTCAAATCCTCAAATACAGCAGTTTGTGGATAATCTAATTGCTTCTATGAACATATTTGGGGATGCAGTATCAAGTATATGCGGTTTTATCATAACAAATTGGAGTATCATTGGACCTATTTTGGGTTTTATTGGAGGAGTAGTTCTTGCATCGATGATGAAGAGTATATGGGAGATAATACCTGAACTTTGGGCCATGGTTCCGCCAATATTAGCACAGGCAGCGGCATGGATGGCCGCCAATTGGCCAATTCTTTTAATGGTTGGAGCTTTGACGGCAGTTATAACAATATTATTGCAAATGGGAGTTTCTTTTGAACAGGTATGCGGTGTTATTGGTGGTTTTATTGGTGTAATTGGTGCAATCTTCTTTAATACTTTTGCTTATATGTCAAATATGGTGGCCACATTTGGTAATTCTTTTCTCAATTTTTTTAGAAATCCGATAGCTAGTGTTAGAATTATGTTTTTAAATTTGGCGATTGACTCCTTAAAATTTATAGAGAGTATAGCAAAAGGAATTTCGGGACTTATTAATAAACTAACTGGGAAAAAGATTAATTTAACAGCAGGGATGACAACAATGATAGATGGTCTATCTGCGGTAAATGATCAGTTTAAAACTAAATCAGGATATAAGGATTATGTTCCAAAAATAAAATTAGTGGATTATGGTGATGTTGCTACTAAGAGTTACAATTTTTCTGCAAACTTGGGAACAAAGGCGAAAAAAGGTTTGGGTAATATGTTGGGTAATAATACAGTAAAGGACCCTACAGGTAACATGGCTTATCAGCCCTTTCAGGAATTTAAAAGTTTGCCTGGAAATTCTTCCGATTCTACTCTTAAAGTAGAGGGAACCGGTGCCGATGGTTCCATGAATGTGAATCTTCCTGATGAAGACAAAGAGTATCTAAAAAATATAGCAGAACGTGATTATATTGCAAATGTTTCCACCAATTCTTTAGCGCCTAATATCGCAGTACAGTTCGGAGATGTTCATGAGACTGCCGATGCCAATAAAGTAGCAGGCAGAATCAAGAAGATACTAAGAGAGCAGATTGCAATGGCCAGTGAGGGGGTATATTAATGTACGCAATATTTTTTGACTATGGCGGAACAACTTATAGATTGCCGACGAATCCGGAGGAAATCAACGTAACCAACACCCAGTCCATTGAGAAGTATAATGTTCTAAAGCTTGGGCAGATAGCAGTTCCCACCTATATGGAATTAAAAGAATACAGTTTCGAATGCGAGTTTCCCCACACAATGTACAGTTATGTGAATGTGAAGGAAGAAAAGGATTTCCTGGATGCAAAGAGTTACCTGGATATGCTTACAAAATGGCGTAAGAAAAAAACACCGATTAGATTTCTGGCAGGCAGCGTTACGAAAAAAGGGGTTCTGTATAAAGACAGAATCAATACCCTGGTGTTGATTGAGGAGATGTCCATATCCGAAAAGGCGGGAGAAGAAAGAGATAAGTATGTTTCCTTTAAGCTCATAGAATACAGAGACTTTAATAAAACTCCATATTATGAAATCAATAAAGATACCGGAAAGGCTTCGAAAGGAAAATCGGACGAAGTAAATCCAAAGAAAAACGGATACCATATAGTAGCGGCAGGGGATACCCTATTCGGTATAGCTAAGAAATACTACGGGGACGGTACAAAATATACAAAAATATTAGACGCTAATAAGGGCATTATCAAAAGTCCCGCTCTGATTAAGCCCGGATGGAAGCTGGTGATTCCATGATAAGTTTTATTGTAAAGACCGGGGATAAAATCTATGACATCAGTGAACTGGTAACAAAAGTCTCTTTTCAGGAGACTTTGAATGAAGGCTGCAGCAAACTGGACTTTACCTACATAAAAAGGGATTTGGATATTAAGAACGGAAGTATTGTTCGCTTTACCTATAACAGTGTCGGTATTTTCCAGGGCTATGTCTTTAAAATCAGCCGGGGGCGGGATAAGGAAATAAGCATTACTGCCTACGATCAGCTGCGTTATTGCAAGGCGAAAGATACCTTGTTTCTGAAAGAAGATACGGTTTCTACGATAACCAATAAGATGTGCAATTATTTTCATTTGAGCAAAGGTACCATAGAGGATGCGAAATTTGTACTTCCGGTAGGGGTTCAGGAAGATAAGACCTGGCTTGATATTATTTATTCCTCCATCAGCGATACCTTGAAAGCGAAGCAGAAGTGGTATGTTTTAAGGGATGAGTTTGGGAAGGTGACCCTTCGTGAGATGGGAAACCTTTATCTGAATCTGATACTTGGGGATGCCAGCCTCTGTTATGACTATAAGTATGAGAAATCCATTGATGAGGATTTTTACAACATGATTAAGCTGGTGGCGGTAGATGAGGAAGCCAGGAAAGCAAGCGTAACTGTTGCAAAGGATGATAAGTCCATTTCTTCCTTTGGATTTCTGCAATATTTTGAAAAGGTTGATAAGAAGTATACCAGTGCCCAGGTTAAGGATATGGCCGATAGTCTGTTGGGTCTCTATAACAGAGAAGCGGAAAGCGTAAGCCTTGAATGCCTTGGAAATACCAAGGTAAGGGCAGGCACCAGCTTTCAGGCAGTTATCTCTGACATCGGGCTGGACAATCGGCTTATTGTTAAAAGTGTTACCCATCAGTTTTTGCCCCTTCACACAATGAGTCTGGAGGTAATGATATGATACAGGAAATCAAAATAATAATAGAAAATTATCTAAACAATGCCAAGCTATCTATGTATCTTACCGGTACAGTAGTAGCAGATGGAATACAGATTAGTGACCGATTGACACTGCCTTTGGAGCTGATACAGGGAAATTTGAAGAAGGAACTGACAATGGGTAAACAGGTAAGGCTTCTTCGAAATCACGGTGGACAGCAATATTATCTATTGGAGGTGGTAGAATGATTCCGGCAAATTCATTTACAGAGGATGGGATAGTTCAGGCGGAAGCAGAGGTCAGCAGAACATATGCTCTCTATCCCGATAAAATACAAGGCTTTCTTAAAGAGGCAGAAGCCCTGCAACAGGCGGTATTTAAACTGCTGAATACGGAAAAGTACGAATATCCCATCTACAGTTTCGACTATGGTATTGCATTGGAGGATTTGATTGGAAAAGACCCAGATTATGTGGTAATCGAAATAGAGCGCAGAATCAGTGAATGCCTTCTCTCGGACGAAAGAATCAGTGAAGTAACCAATTTTGAATTTGAAGATAATGGGGATGAGCTTTACGTCAGTTTTCTGGTAAAAAGTATTTATGGAGATTTGAAGGTTACAAAGGAGGTGACGTATTAATGTTTGAAGCTATGACTTATGAAGCGATATTAGAGGAGATGTTAAGCCGTGTGACGAATGATGTGGATAAGAGAGAGGGAAGCATTATCTATGATGCTCTTGCGCCTTGTGCCTATGAACTGTCCCAGAATTATTTTAACATGGATAACTTTATTGATCTGGTATTTGGGGATACCGCGGTTGCAGAGTATCTGGACCGTGTGGTTTCCGATTATGGAATTGTTCGAAAAGCGGCAACCAAGGCAGTCAGGAAGGTGACTGTTAATAGAGAGGTGCCAATTGGAAGCAGGTGGGGGCTGGAAACCACAACCTACAAGATTATATCAAAACTTACAGACAATACCGGTGAAGGTGCATCGGGCTCTACAGGCACATACAGCTATGCTGCGGAATGCGAACAAACAGGAGAAATCGGAAACCATTATAGCGGCACTCTTGTGAATATTGATAACATAAATGATGTTAACGCAACTCTCACAGATATTATTACTGCCGGTGAGGAAGAGGAAAACGATGACAACCTTAGAAGCAGGTTCTATACCCTGGTTCAGTCACCCAGCACCAGCGGTAATGCTTTTAATTACCGTAAATGGGCCCTTGAAGTTCCCGGTGTGGGAGATGCTAAGATATATCCCCTTTGGAATGGGAATGGGACAGTGAAGGTAATGATAGTTGATAGCAGCCTATCCATTGATACCAGCCTGGAAGCAAAGGTGTATGAACATATCGAGGAGGTAAGGCCCATAGGAGCCGCTGTCACGGTAACCAGTCCTGCAAGTAAGGAGATTAAAATCTCGGCTAAGATAACTCTGGATGGGACCAAGCTTTTAAGTGAGGTGTCAGCGGATTTTACAGCTGCTGTAACGGAATACTTAAAAGGCACTATCTTTGAAGCTTATTCCATCAGTTATGCAAAAATCGGCAGCCTGCTTCTAAGTACAAGGGGAGTAGCAGATTATACAGATCTTTTATTGAATAATGGTGTGACCAATATACCTATTCAAGACACCCAGATACCTATAGCTGGGGCGATTACTCTGTCGGGGGTGAATTAATATGGAGTTGATGGAACATTTACCTTCCTATTACAGAGGGAACAAAACCATGGAAGAACTCCAGGGCATTCTGACAGAGGGAACGAAAGAAACTGCCGCTAAGTTTCAGGAAACACTGGACCAATGCTTTATCGGAACAGCAACCACTCTGCTTAGCAGATATGAGAAAATCTATGGACTTACGGTAGATGTAACAAAGAATGAGGGGTTTCGAAGGGAAAGACTTCTGGCAAAGGCAAGAGGAACCGGTACGGTAACCAAAAAAATGCTTGAGGATACCGCCAGAGCCTATTCCAATGGAGAGGTTAAGGTTATTGAGAATATTAATAACAACAGTTTTGTTGTAAGGTTTGTAGGGACTAAGGGGATACCAGCCAACATGGCGGATCTGACACTTACGATAGAGGATATCAAACCTGCTCATTTGTCTTTTACCTTCGAGTATACCTTTAATACCTGGTTGGATGTAAGTGATATGACTTGGGCAGAAACGAAAAACTATACATGGGAACAATTAAGAGTGAGGTGAGTAAATGGCACAACATACAACTTATTATAACCTTGAGAAACAACAAGGGAATGATTTGGTTAATATAAATGGTATCAATAATAATTTTGATATTATTGATACAGAAATAAAGGAAGCTCAGAACAGGATGCAAAAAGCGGTAGGAACCCTGTCAGAACTCAAAGCGGTAACCGGAGTTCCTGAGAATACAACAATACTGTGTAAAGGCTTAGGATTATACCGGTATGAAGCCTCAAGTGCAGCAACGCCTGATGATTTCTTTATCGTGGCACCAAGTCTTGGTACCGGCAGATGGATTCTTATGGCAGAAACGGCAATGGGATTCTCGGCAGATACAGGCAGTACAAATGCTTATGTTCTGACACTGCCGGGATTATCTGCATACTACACAGGCATGATGGTTTGGTTTAAGCCGGTTAATGGAAATACCGGAGCTTGCACAATCAATGTTAACACATTGGGAGCAAAATCACTGGTAAGACCGGGCGGAGTAGCTTTGACGTCGGGAGATATTACAGCAGGCGCTTTGATCTGTGCTGTATATGATGGTACTAATTTTCAGCTTATTAGCCTTTTGGCTGCGAATCTTGTGCATCTTACTGCAACACAGACCTTAACGAATAAGACCCTTACCAGTCCTATTCTGACAACTCCGAAATTTGCAACTGCCGGATATATTACAGATGCCAACGGAAATGAATTAATAAGGTTTCCTTCTACCGTTGCAAGTGCTGTAAATGAAATCACAGTAAACAATGCAGCAACGGGGGTACCGCCAAGCATTCAATCAAGCGGTTCTGATACAAATGTCGGCTTGGACATCAAGTCCAAGGGAACCGGGACAATAAGGAACTATGTTAATAATGTAGTATCCGTTGTATTTGATGCTGCAGCTTCTGCAGTGAACTCACTTACCATGAAATCAAATGCCACAAATAACTCACCGTCTATTGAGGCTGCTGGAAGTGATGCAAACGTTGGGATTGATGTAAAAACCAAGGGAACCGGAGTTTTTAGAGCTTTGGTTAATGGAGTGGTAGCTTTTGTTGTGGATACGGTGGCTGGTGCAGTGAATTATCTGACAGTAAAAGCAAATACAGCTGGTAATGCACCAGCAATATCAGCAACCGGTACTGATACAAATGTAGATGTGAATGTGGTTCCAAAAGGTACTGGCAGGCTTAAGGAAAATGGTACAGCAGTAGCACTTTCAACTGATTTAACATCTTATAATAGTCTAATAGGAAGAATAGTTATACCTGCTAATGCAGATTTAAATGCGGCTACATATAAGAGTATAGGCAATTATTATTGCCCTACTACTGCAGATTCACAAACTATTCTTAACATGCCCAAGATACCATCTATTATAATAAATGCATTTAATCTGAAGGTATTTTTTGGAACAGGAACTGGTTATCCAGTACAACAAGTTGAATTTTATGATTCAGGTATTGTTTATAGGAGAGTTTTTGACCCATATCTAAATTCAGGAGCAGGTGGATGGTTATCCTGGAGTTATGTTTCGGGGCCAAGTGCTGGATATGCTCCAAACATACTCATTAATGGAGACTTCCAGGTATGGCAGAGAGGAACAACATTTGCACTTCCAACTAATGGTTCTTATTCATCTGATAGATGGGGAATTTGGAATTATGTAGATTCAAATGTTAAGGTTTTAAAAGGATATAAATCATTAAGAGTTGAAGAATATAATGCGGTAGGGGGTGCCAATGCTTATACACCAATATATCAAAATGTAGAAGATTATGCAGAATATGCTGGTAAAACATTAACACTATCTTGTAACATATCTTTGGATGCTGGTGTTTCAGCAGAGATAGCCTTTTATGATGGCGTTTCCTCACATTTTTCTGGTTCTTTTTCATCAGGAGGTACTAAGGTTGTAACAGCAACTATGGCAAGCAATGCTACTCAATTACAGATAATAGTTACATTTTTCCGTAATGGGATAGCCATAGGAAAAGGTCTTAACATTAATTGGGTCAAACTTGAAGTAAATGACCATGCAACACCGTTTATTCCAAGAAGTTATGGTGAGGAGTTAGTTTTATGCCAAAGGTATTACCAAATTTTTACTGTCGTAGATATTGCCCAAAGCAATGGCAGAGTGACAATTTCTGGAGTGCTTTCTCCTCAATTGAGAGTTGACCCATCGGCGACATTTGGAACATGGTCACTAAATGCAGGAGTTACTCCTACTACAACTGAATATGTAGTTAAAAATGACTCGTTTTACATTACAGCTACAGGCGCAGTTTACCCTGCTAGATATAGCATTCAGATTAAATTGGATGCAGAGCTATAGGAGGTAATTATGGAAGGATTTTATAATAAGCATTATATTAGGTTAGATACAAATAATTGCATTATCAAAGGCTTTTCAGATGCCTTTGAACAACCGGAAGAAAATGATAATTGTATCAATCAGGAAGGTGGCCGGCATTTCGAACTGTTGGGGCAAGTCAATCCTTCCTTAATCAGTTTGTCCGGCGTTCATCTATATAAATACTCAAACGGAGTAATCGTTGAAACTACAGAAGCAGAAAGAGCCGCAGAACTTGCCGCCATGCCAAAAACTGTATCAGAAATCGATACACAGACAGAGTACCTGATAGACTTGGATTACCGCATATCAAAAATAGAATTGGGGGTGTAAAGGATGACCTATACATACTGCAAAAAGATTATACAGTCGGGCAATTATGAGAAAGAGGACATGCAGGATAAGCTGGATATATTTCTGTTGAATAATCGTATCAGCCAGGAACAGTATTCGGAGCTGAAGGAGTTAATGAAATAGGAGGGATTGGCTCTCCTTTCATAAAATGAGGGGTGATATATGTTAATTGAAGAAAAAGTAACAGAGCTTGAAAAATCGCTCATTAAAGTCGATGAACGATCCAAGTCCAACAAGATTCGTCTCGATGAGATGGAAGCAGAGATAAAGGAGACTAACTCCCTGGTTACAGCTATCAAAGAGCTGGCAATCGAAACCAAATATATGCGCTCCGACTTAAATGAAACGATTCAGAGGCTTTCCAAGCTGGAATCCAGAGATGCTGACAAATGGGATAAATTCAAATGGCTCTTGGCAGCCGGAATGATAACAATTATTTTAGGCTTCCTTGCTCTGCAGATCGGCCTGAGATAAAGGAGAGAGGAGTATAACAAATGGAAATTACATTTCTACTACAATATATTAACTTGGTTACCTTAGGAATATGCTTGTGTTTAGGCTACGCCTTTAAGAATATCAAGAACTTTAACAACCAATACATACCCGCAGCCATGCTGGTTATTGGCACCATTATCAATATACTTGCGAATCTTCCGGCAATTAATATGTCCATAATCCTTGGCGGTATGATTAGCGGCCTTGCAAGTACCGGACTGTATGAAGCTATGCGCAATCTGATAGAGAAAGACGGTAAGGAGATATGAGTATATGAAGAAAGAGGAGTTTCTAAAAGCTATTGCAGCTGCAGCCATTCAATATTACCCCGGTTACCGCATCCTTCCAAGTCTTACCATAGCCCAGGCAAGCCTAGAATCACGATGGGGAGATTCGGGCTTGGCAAAGGACTGCTATAACTATTTTGGTATGAAGTGGTCCAGCACCTGTGGTACCGCCTTTAAGGAATACACCACCGATGAACAGACAACGGAAGGGGTACCGTATACTATAAAAGCCAGATTTCGCAAATACTCCGGAATAAAAGAAGGTATTAAAGGTTACTATGATTTCCTTCAGTACCCAAGGTATTCCAATTTGAAAGGAATCACAGATTATAAGGAAGCCTGTAACCTTATCAGAAAAGACGGCTGGGCAACAGATATCGCCTACACTACCAAGCTCGTCAGCTTGATTGAAACCTATGAACTGTGGAAATATGATTTGCAGGTGGTATACGGTAGTGGACCGGAGGAAGCTATAACACCGGGAACAGATTGTCTGGCAATTATCTGGCTTCAATACAAACTTAATAGCTGTTTGAAAAATAAAAGCGGCTTTACAGAATTAGTAGTAGATGGTATCTTTGGGGCAAAAACCAGAGGAGCACTGCTGCTGTTCTGGAAGTATCTTGGGTGGAATAAGGATGGACAAAATACTGGATGGGAAGCAGGAAGCAAAACCAAAGCAGCCTTGGCAGCAGGATAAATAATTCATATGAGAATGCCCTGAAAGCAGCGAAAGAGCAGCAGCTTTCAGGGCATTCTTATTTTCGGTGAAAAATGAACTTTTTTGTCAGGGGTAAATATAATAATATATCCGCTTATTATAAAAGGTGCCGGAAATGAGGCACGAAGTCTATAGGAGTAAAAGAAAATATAAAAGAAAAGGTGCCACAAGACTTCTTTTACTCTGTGAAGCTTTTTCACGAAAATGTGGCGGTACCCGGGAAATGCCTAAAAGAATAAGAAGATCCTCTTTAAACAAGACTCTGGTACTTATGGTAGATTCAATGAAAATAGCAGTAGATGCAGGACATGGTTATAACACTTCCGGAAAACGAACACCTCCGGTTCCCACGGATGTTGATTTTAATAAAGACGGAAAAGCCGATGTAAAAAAAGGTGATAGTATCAGGGAACATGTGGCAGCAGTTGGTGTTGCTTACCTACTTGTGCAAGAGCTTAAGCGCTGTGGCTTTACCACAGTTATGACGGGTTTTGACGATGACAATCCAAAAGATGACCCGGATACTCCTTTAACGGAAAGACAGGTAACTATCCGTGATGCCAAATGTGATTATTCTGTCAGCATACATTATAATGCATACGGTGACGGAACCTCTTTTAATTCGGCAGAAGGAGTTGAAATCTATATTCACAACGCCTACAACGGGAAATCCGAAAGTCTGGCTAGGAGTGTGTTAAAATACCTGGTTCAAGGCACGAAGCAAACGAACAGGGGAATTAATAAGCAGGCACTGGCTATGTGCAATTGTAAGAATCTCGGCACAAAAGCGTCTATATTATGTGAGCTGTGTTTTATGACAAATGAAAGAGAGGCTCTGCAGATGATGGGAAGCAGTGCTTACTGGAAGGAAGCCGCCCAGGAAATCTGCAAAGGTATCTGTGAATATACTAAAGTAAAATATGTTTCAGAGATTTATACACCGACGAAGACGATTAAAAGAACCTCTTCGACTACCGATATCAAATGGCTCCAGGAAAAACTAAATGCTGTTTTGGCAGGAGAGAGCTTCATTCCTCTTACCGTTGACGGAAACTATGGAAATAAAACCAGAATTGCCGTACTCATTTACTGGGAGAAGCTCGGCTGGAATCAGACTGGCAAGGATACCGGCTTTAGTGCAGGCAGTAATACCATAACTGCACTATCCAAAGGAAGAAAGAATTAGGAGAGGAGCCGGCAGAAAACCCAACGAAAAGTTTTCAGCCGGTTTTAGATAAAATATACAAGAAAAAAATGATAAAAGTAAAATAAATACAAAACGTTTGTGCAAATACATCATTTTATGACAAAATATTTGGTAATAAAAACGCAAAATCCCGTTAAAAAAGATACAAATTCAAGAAAATAATTGAAATACCACTAAGTTGGTGCTACAATAAATAATATCAAAATAGAGGGGGACTGACATGTTAAAGAGCAGCAGGAAGTTACAAAGCCCAATTTTAATTCAGAGGATGCTGAATTGGGATTTTGAAAATGAATTTATCAGCAGCGAAGATAAGGACCAGAATGATATGTATCATAATTACAGGAAATATTTTACCCGGTTCCGTAATGATTTTGATAATGTGAAATCAATATCCGGTCAGTTGGAAGGCGTAGTTGAGGAAATTGTTGATGCTTCCAAGAGTGTCAGACATTCCTCCGAATACATAGCCCAGGGGGCACAGACCCAGGCAGAAGATGTCGGAAGGTGTATGGGAGTTGCCGATCATCTCTCAGAGAAAATCAATGAGATGGACTTAAAGTCAAAGGAATTGATAGGACTTGCCTTTGATATGAGTAAAGTAAATGCAGAAGGGAAGGATGCTATCCATAACCTGTCTGTAAATCAGGAAAAGAATGAAAGGGTTATGAAAGAGATTTCTGAGTCAATATATACCCTTTTAAATAAAACCCAGAACATAACAGAGATTACTAAAGTATTATACGGTATTGCCTCTCAAACTAATCTGTTGGCTTTGAATGCTTCCATTGAAGCTGCCAGAGCCGGCGAGGCAGGTAAAGGATTTGCCGTTGTAGCAGAGGAAGTACGGAAATTATCCGAGGAGAGCAGAAGAGCCAGCGAAAATATCAGCAGTTCTTTATCGGATATAACCAGCCAGTTGGATAACTTAAGAGGTGTAATGACATCCTCTACCGCAATCTTTGGTGAGCAGAATAATGCTGTCGGAAAAGTAATTGAGTCTGTTGAACAGGTTAATAATACAGCGGATATCTTTATTAAGAAGCAGCAGGATTTTGGTGAAGAAGTTGGAAAGCTTACAAAGGAAAAGAGTACTTTAATAGAAGCCCTTGGCAGTATTGCTGCCGTAGTAGAGGAATCTTCCGCTACCACCGAGGAAGTCGCTTCTCTTACAATCAGCCAAAATAGTATGGCTGACATTCTTGTTAAGATGACAAGGGAATTATGTGATAAGGTTTCGTTAATTGAACGCAGTTCCTCTTCCATAAAAACCTCTGCGACAGTGAAAAAGAAGAAAAAGATTGCGCTGGTGTGGGATTTGGATGATCCTTTCTGGGAACCAGCTGCCAAAGAAGCACAAAAGACAGCTAAAATACTGGATATGGATGCGGAAGTATTTGCTCCGAAGGCTAGAGGCGAACAGGGCACAAAGGAAATGATTGATATCCTGAAGAGGATATCCGTAGGCGGTTTTGACGGAATTGCAATTTCGCCTATTGAAGATGAGGGCGTAGCAAGAGAAATGAAAGCACTTACGGATAAAGGGGTGAAGGTAATCTTTATCCAGTCTCCTGTTAAGGGAATTCCCCATGAATCGGTTATCGGTACCAATACCCTGCAATGCGGAAGAAGTGCCGGAAAGATTGTAAACCAGATTCTTAACGGCAGGGGAGAAGTAATTGTAGGCATGTGGACCGACTATAAACTGGCGTCCATTGAAGAAAGAGCAGAAGGCTTTGTAAAGGAGCTCAAGGAGAATTCGAACATTACCGTACATCAGGTCGGTGTTATGGGAGAACCTTCGAAGGAAGAATCAGAGAGGGTAATATCGAAGATGTTAAAGGATTATCCGAATACGAAACTCTTCTTCTCCACCAATGTCGGCTGGGGACTTGCCTACGCCAGATATGTGGAAAGTCATAAACTGGATGTTAAAGTTGTCACCATAGATTTTACCAAGGAAGTAGCAGAACATATGAAGAAAGGCAGTATCAATGCAGCAGTTGCACAAAGGCCTTTCGTATGGGGAAGTGTTCCGCTTGAATTATTCGTAGACGTCTTTGCCGGCAAACAAGTCCAGAAGTCAATGGATACCGGAACCTACGAAGTGAATGCAGGCAACCTTAAGATCTTTGAACAAAGAGTCTAAAGGGGTATAAGAAATACTGATTCTCAAAAGGGCAAGAACCGCGCATTCCTGATTCTTGCCCTTATAGTTGCTGCAATTAACTATTCTGATATTAATTTGCTTTAATTTTTTATCTTCAGCAGTACTGGATCACTAATAAGAATTTTACTGCCTGCACCACTGCTTATGCGAACATATATATTTCTGTCCGTTGAAGCAGAATCAACCGTTATTGTTTCTGTAGATAATACATCTTTCCAGATAACACTGCTCAAATCGCTTACAGTCACATCAACTGCTGCATACTGGATGACATAATTGGCTGTAACGTTGCTGACGCTCTTCGTGAAATCCAATGTAAAGTCCGCACCTGCATTTGCTACGATAACACCGCTTGAAGGTTCTACTGTTATTGCAGAGCCGGAAACTACTACTCCAAGCTTAATATTCTGAGGTGCTGTTGTGTCTACGGCGATCGCTCCTCCGGATACCACACTTACTACGGACGGCTTACTCCATTTCCAAACTGCATATAAGGTAGTATTATTTGCTGCTTTATAGGTTCCGTCTGATTCAGGAACTACAGGAGTTATTGAATCTGCAGTTGTGCTCCACCCTGCAAGCTCTGCCCCGGGTAGTTTAATCTCATTGGTCGGAAGCTTAACATATCCATCTGCATTTGCTTTTCTTGTACCTATAACTCCTGTACCGTCATTCTTGTCAAAGTCAACATAAGTCCTTACAGGAATGATTGCTGTATCAATCTTCTTGGTATTAAATAAATCAGGAAGCATATTATAAAGGTATCTGTTTACGCAGTTCCAGGTATGTGTTCCACCTGTTAATGTCATGAAATAGAAGTTACCCTTATTTAGATCAGCCGTATAGATGAATTTGTCATCCACCTTCTTCATAGCTTCTATCTGACTTACCATACCGCCATAAGCCATATCCTCGGTACCGGTAGCACAGAATATGCTTACGTCATTGGGTCCATAGCCGGCTTTTCTCATAACATTTGCCAGATATTCTGCTTTCCTTTCATCTGCGGACCCTTCATATACATCAACATTAACACCTTTTATAAAGGATAAGCTCATCGGCATATAATATTTAAAATAATCAATTTGGCTCGCAAAGGTATTCCAGGTCGTGGAGGAACCCATAGAGAACCCGGCTAATGCCCTGTGTTCTCTGACAGCTTTCAAAGCTTCCGGAGAAGTTGATGCTGCATAAGTATTATACATACCTTCAACCTTAGGAATGATATTGTTAACAAGCTCATTGTGGAAATACTCTGTCTGCTGGAAGATTACACTAAAGTCTCCCGAATTTCCGTTATATGACCAGGTAGGAGTTACAACAATCAATGGTTCAATCTGTTTGTTATAAATCATGTTATCCAGGATCTTCATCATCTCGGTATTCTCACCAGGACCTCCGAATACTGTATTCTGGTTCTCGCCCATGCCATGAATCAGGTATAAGACATTATATTTCTTTGTCTTATCCTCCTTATTATAGCCGTTTGGCAGATATACAAGGAAATCCTTGGTTACATTTTTGCCGTCAAATGTGACGGTATCATAATCTATTCTTTCGATTGTGCCCTGATGATCATCAACAAGCTTGTAACTCTGTAGAATCCTTCTGCATTCTTTATCTGTATAAGAATTACCGTCAGGAATCAGTCCATCAATGGCTGCTCTTAATTTAGCGTACAGATCATTAATTACTTTCTGAGTAACCTCATTATTCTTAAGAACATCCTCTGCCTGGGCAATTAAATTCACTACAGCTGCACCATTTGTATAGCGTTCCAGCTTAATCTCTTTACCTTCTTCAACCACATTCATCAAATCATAAGGATTCAATCCGGAAACTGCACCTCTTGCTCTTCCTGATAAGATGATCGCACCAAATTTACTGGTATCCTTATATGCTTCGTTATTCTGGTCAAACACACCTAGCTGACCGATCTTTCTGCCGGCTACTCCGTCATTTACCGATAGATCAATGCCATATATGGTGTTGTTTGCCGGCTTGCCTGTAAGTGCTAATCTGGCCTCAACAATATATCCGCCCTCTACCACGGAGGTCTTAGTATAAAATCTTCCCAAATCCCCATTATCAGCAGATTGCTTATTGTCATAGCTTACTCTGAAATGTAAATCATCTTTGTTATAATTAACAGTTCTGTCATGATTCTCATCAAAGAATAATTCCATAGAATCTCTGTCATACACATTTCCGGAAGAAAGGTCAAGATTGCTGTCTTTTACCTCAGCCAGTACGTAAAGTGCTTTTTCATCCCAAAGCATTCTAAACTTAGCTGATGCGGGAGAGGTAGCAGAGGGTTTTGCTGAGAACTGTGCTGCCTTACTCCATACCTGATCGATGGTTCCGTCAATACTGGGAGTTCCAAAATTAGCAACGATACGTCCGGATTCATCAAAGCCATTTTCATCAACTGCAATGGGAGCAGGATCAGTTATTGCAATTTTCTTGTTGTTGAACAAGTCCGGCAGCATATTATATAAGTATTTGTTTACGCTGTTCCAGGAATGGGTACCACCTTCACCGTATAGGAAGTAGAAATTACCCTTGTTTAAATCGGCCGAATAAATAAAGGTGTCTCCGACCTTCTTCATGGCCTCAATTTGCGCAAGCAAACCGGCCCTTGCTGAATCTGCTGTACCTGTAGCACTGAAGATGCTGACATCATTCGGTCCATAGCCGGCATCTTTTACTACGCTCTCAAGATACTGTGCCCGTCTTTCCTCTATTGTGCCCGTAAAGTTTTCTGTGCCTGTGTTTTTTGAATAACCGGCACTGATAGGCATATAATACTTGAAGTAATCAATACGGTTTGCTAAGATGTTCCAGGTTGTAGCTGAACCCATAGAGAAGCCGGCTACCGCTCTGTGCTCTCTGGCAGCTATCAAATCCTTCTCGGAGGTTGATGTAGCATAAGTATTATACATACCCTCAACCTTAGGAATGATATCCTTCACAAGCTCGTTGTGGAAGATTTCCGATAAAGAGCCTATTACACTAAAGTCTCCTGAATTTCCGTTATAAGACCAGGTAGGAGTTACAATAATCATCGGTTCGAGCTTTTTATCATAGATCATATTATCGAGGATCTTCATCATTTCCGTATTCTGGCCGGGTCCGCCGAATACCGTATTCTGATCCTCGCCCATACCGTGAATAAGGTATAATACATTATATTTCTTTGATTTATCTGCTGCATTATAGCCATTTGGCAGGTATACAAGGAAATTCTTCGTACGGGCCTCATTTTTACCATCATAAGAGACCATATTATAGGTTACTCTCTCAATTGTTCCCTTATGATCATCAACAGTCTTATACTTTAAAGGAACCTGTCGGCATTCCTTCTCATCGTAACCCTTGCCATCGCTGATCAGGTTTTCTACGGCCTTATTAAGTGCTGCGTACAAATCATCAATCTTCTTTTGAGTAATATCTGAACTCTTTATAGCCGCTTCTGATTGGGCGATAAGATCCTTAACTGCATCTCCGTTGATATAGCGCTCCAGCATGATCTTTTTGCTGCTTGCAACCAAGTTCAATAAGTCATAAGGATTTAAACCGGATACGGCGCCTGATTTCTTCCCTGCCAGCAGCAGATTGCCAAAGAGACCTGTGTTTGCATATGCCATGCCTGTCTTGTCAAATACATTAAGTGCAGTAATTCTTTTGCCGCCTTTTGCATCATTGAGGGACAGTTCAAAACCATATACCGTATCATTCTTGGCAAGTTTGTCTGCCAGAGCAATTCTGGCCTCAATAACATATCCATCGCTTACTGTCTTTGCCTCTGTGTAGAGTCTGCTCAGATCTCCGTTATCTGCAGACTGTTCATTCTTATAATTTACCCTGAAGTGTAAATCATCCTGACCGTAGTCCTTTGTCTTGTTGTTTTTTTCATCCAGGAAAATTTCTATGGAGTCCTTTTCATAAACATTACCCGCCGCGGAATCCAAAGCACTGTCCTTTACCTTTGCAAGAATATAGAGAGCCGAATCATCCCACATTACCCTGAACTCTGCTGCAGTATCTGTCTTTCCTGCAGTGTCCTTTAATGTTACCGGTACTGCATCCTCCCATACCTTATCTACTGTTCCGTCGATACTTGGAGATCCGAAATAAGCAACCATACGGCCCTTTGCGTCAAAGCCTTCCGAATTCACAGGAACACGCCCGGTGCTCGGATCACTGGGAGTGCCTGAATTATTTCCGGAATTACCGCCGGAAGGTGCTGTTGTAGGCGTTGGTGTTGTCGTAGGTTTAACAGTAGTTCCCGGCTTCTTTGTCTCCTCGCCTTTGCCAATACTTATGGTACCTTCCATTGTTACCAGCTTTATTTCTTTATTTGTCTCATTCTTTACTGATACCTCTGCATTTTTATCAGAGGATTTTAGGGTCGAGCCTTCTGCGCCTGCCTTCAGTGTAACGTCTATGGTTGCTTTTGTATCCAGCTTAATAGCAGTGCTTGCTTTTAGCACGGTTCCTTCGGCTTTCTTATCAACAATAACAACGGTGGTCTTTGCCTTACCGCTTAATGATATATCAGCCTTAGCCAGAACGTTAATCGCAACCTTTCCGTTCGCAACGATATTTACTTTGGCACCCTTCTCTTTAATTACTATAGTATTACCTTTTGCATTTTCAGTGAATTTTTTGGAAGCCTCAATAGTAATTGTCTGAAAGCCTCCATTATTCACAAGTGTTGCGTTCGCTGCTTTAACAACTAAGCTCTTCTTACTGCTTCCCGTACTTTTTGGAATTGTCAAAGTCACTTTGCTCTTAGTGGAAATAATAACTTTACCTACCTTCTCATTCTTCATTGCCGCTTCTAATTGCTTCTGTGTGCTAACAGTTACTGTCTTAAGCTTGGCCGCCTGTGCTTTGGCGGGAACTTGACCCACAGAGGTTAAAAGTATTACGAATACCAATAGAAGCGCGAACCACCTTTCTCCTTTTTTCATTGCTACCTCCATAATATTTTTTAGGAATCCTTGCTTTTAATGCTTCCGATTCCATTTATAAAATCACCTCCCTCCTTCAGTTCGGTTTTCCTGACTTAAATACCAGAGTAAACAATTCGTGGTCTGCCGGAACTTCCTGTTGGGAGTTAATTTTCAATATCATGATTATCTATGTACTATACTATGTAAATTCTGCCTTGATGGAAATATCTGTTCATACCTGATAGAACTATAAATTAGAGACTGTTACAGGACAAATAATATGAATAACTAAAATATTAAATATTGAGGTAAATCGTTAAACAATATATTTAAAGCGGTAATCATTTTATTACCATGTGTCAATGCTTATACTCATTTTATATGTGCATAATTTTTATATAATATAAAAAACAATATAAAATCATGTACGATATATACATATTTTAATCAAGTATGTTTATTTATATTCCATGATTTTTAAATTTTATCGTTTAACTAATATTGTAAAAATTTTTTGTCCTAAATATTTAAGCTCCATTTGTATATATATGATTTAACAATATATACAGATATACTGTAACTGATTTTCTATATAATTTCTGTAATCAGTCAAAAACAATGAGTATAGATAGCTGTTTTGAGACAATATTCTATTGGTATATCTATTTTTTGACAATACGGTGGGGGCTGTATATCTAAATTTTTAAAGTTGAACAGAAAGCTATTTTAGCCATGACGCCTAATAAAAACACGTTTTTTGTAAATCGTTAAACTAAACATTTTCTATCAATATATAAATTTTCAAACATGCCCTAGTGACAAAGGTGTAGCTACAACAGATCATATGTTCGATTGTCCTCGACTTTTCTGCTTTTTTGTAGTATAATTCTCTGCAAAATAGAAAAATTTAAAGATACTGCAATAGAATCTTAAATATTCCTCCCATTTATTTCATAGTTTTCACTAAGAGCCTGTGTTATAATAAAATAATTGCAGTGGATAACAACTATATTTGCTGCCTGCCGCCAGAAGCGGCAGGGTTCATGAAAGGCATGGTAACTAATATGAAATTTATTCATATAGCAGATGTGCACCTTGGTGCCAAACCCGACAGAGGATATTCCTGGTCAGAAGAGCGAGGAAAGGATATCTGGGAAAGCTTTTTCCATATAACAGAAGAGTGTGAAAAAGAGGAAGCAGACCTGCTCTTAATTGCGGGGGATTTGTTTCATAAGCAGCCGCTTATAAGAGAGCTAAAGGAAGTGGCCTATGCCTTGGGGAAGCTTTCCAGGACACAGGTGGTACTAATCGCCGGAAATCATGATTATATCAACGAGCGCTCTCCCTATTTGAGTTTTGCCTGGCCTGATAATGTACATATGCTGTCAGACCGTGATATGGACAGCATATATCTTGAGAATATCAATACCGAGGTTTACGGTTTCAGCTATCATGCAAGAGAGATAAGAGAACCGCTGTATGACAGGATAACTCCTGGTTGCAGGGAAAGAATCAATATACTTCTTGCTCACGGGGGAACCCCGGATAATATACCAATCGATAGAAATGCCTTGATCCGCTCTGGCTTTGATTATATTGCCCTGGGACATATCCATAAGCCGGAATATCTGTCGGAAAGAATTGCATACCCCGGCTCCCTGGAACCTATGGATAAGAATGAGACCGGAGAGAGGGGATATATAAGGGGAGATATTGTAAAAGAAGATGAAAAGAGCAGTAGTATATCCTCCTCCTTTATTTCCAGTGCCAGATGCCAGTACAAGAAGCTGGCGCTGATGATACATCCGGGCATGACAAATCAGGAGATACGTGATAACATTCGTGAAGCCATTTCTGCGCAGGGAAAGAATCATATATATCAATTTTCTCTTACAGGAAAGCGGGCAAGGGATATGATATTTGATATGGATAGCTTCTTGAACCATGGAAACATCCTGGAAGTGGTGGATGGAACGCTTCCGGATTATGATTTTGCTGCATTAAAGGAAGAAAACGAAGATAATATCATAGGTTTTTATATAAAAGCAATTGAAGAAGGGGATTTTACGAAGGAATTAGGCGAAAAAGCGTTGTATTATGGTATGGAAGCCCTTTTGGAAGCCAAGAATTACAAGTAAGGAGAGATACAGTTGCAGATTAAAGAGCTTAAGATAATGGATTTCGGAAAATTTCATCAGAAGAATATTTCCCTTAAGACAGGTATAAACCTGATTTATGGAGAAAATGAGACAGGCAAATCCACGGTTCATGCTTTTATCAGGGGAATGCTCTTTGGAATTGAAAAGGCCAGAGGAAGAGTATCAAAGGACGATACCTACACCAGATACCAGCCCTGGGACAGTCCTCTTACTTACCGGGGAAGTCTGGATTATACCATAGAGGGAAAGGACTACCGAATTATCCGCAATCTGGAGAAGAACCAGAAAAGTATAAGCCTTCTTGACCTTGAGACGGGAAGAGAGCTTGGAAGTGACAATGGAAGTATAAGAGATATGCTTGGGGGCCTTACGGAATCCGGCTATGTTAATACTGTGAGCATCTCTCAGCAGAGCATAAAAACCGGAGCAGAGCTGGCAGGTGAGGTCAGAAATTATATAACAAATCTGTCTTTGGCTAAGAATAATGAGGTAGATGTTAATAAGGCACTGGCGTTCCTTCAGGGAAAGAAGAAGGAGTTAGAGGGAAAAAGACCACTTCAGGAGTTAAAAGAAATAAAAGAGCTGATAGAAAAAGGAAAGCTTGCGAGTCAGCGCGGAGATAACCTTGTGAACCAGCTGAATAAGGTATCTGGCGAACTTCGCCTTGTAGAAGAGAAACTGGAACAGCAGGCGGGGGACAGCACAGGTATGGAAGACAGCTTTCCATATGAAGAAGCCTTGGGCAGGTATCCTGTTATGGAGGATAAGCTTCGTCAGTACGAGGCAAGGAAGAAACAGATAAAAGAACTTGCAGAGAAAGAGAACACCTTAAGGGAAGAAATATCTAAGAACAGTTACCCAAAGAGCAGTGAGTTAAAGCTGGACATGGAAGACTTCAGAAACTCCCGAAAGGAAAAGGAAGCAATCGAAACTGAGAGAGAAAGTATAGCAGCACGAGCCTCTGCAATAGAAAAGGGCAGGAAAAAGAAAGCACTGACCTTAATATCCCTCTTGCTGCTGGTTAGTATAGTGATTTTTTTTGCAGGTTTGGTAAGCCATAGTTTGCTTTGGCTGGCAGCCATTCCCTTACTGCTCGGGACAGCTGCTGTCGGGATATATACAAATAGAAAAAAACCTGAGGATGGGTTTGGCGAGAGGTTGAACAATCTAGAAGCCAGGTATCAACAGGGTCAAAAGCACAGAGAAGACATTCTAAAAAAATACCGCATTAATAGTGAAGATGAGCTTATAGCACTACAGGAAGCTTCTATAAAAGCCGAACTTCAGAATAATTTTAAAGAAGAGCAGATCAAGGGTTACATAGGGCAGGAGAGATTATTAGAAGAGAACTTAATAGAAGAAAAGAAGGACCTCCTGATGTATCTGAGGCTGATACCGGAAGAGGCTGAGAAATTGATTCCAGTGGACTACGAACCGGGAGAAAAGGACCTTCTGAAAGTACGGACGTATCTGACAGGGAAAAAGGAAGAGCAGAAAAGGGCGAAAGCGGAGCTATACAAAGAAAGAGACCGGCTTAGTCTACTTGCAGAGCAAATTAAATGGGAGCTTAATTCCTTAGCAGATAACGAAGAAAATCTCTTGTTCTATCAAGAAAAAGAAAAGAAGCTTCTGGAAAGGGAAGAGGAGCTTCGTATTGAGCTGGAAGCAGTGGGAGCCGCCATGGAAACTATCAGGTCACTGTCCCAGAAGATACATGATTCCTTTGGAACCATCCTAAACCGCAAAATTTCTTCTCTTGTGGCAGAGTTTACGGCAGGCAGATACAGTGATATCAGGATAGATGAGAATTTGGATATAAAAGCTGAGATAGGAGAGGAATACCGGCTGTTTGATAAACTAAGTATCGGAACGGTAGAACAGTTTTTATTTGCTTTAAGGCTTGGTGTTTCTGATGTTCTATATGACAAAGAACTTCCGCTGCTTCTGGATGATTGCTTTGCTTATTATGATGATAAGAGAACAAAAGCAGCACTGGCCTATCTTGCTGCCTGTAACAGGCAGATACTTCTCTTCACCTGCCACGAAAGAGAGAAAGCAATACTTGACGAACTTGGAGTATCTTATAACTATATTAACCTGGGAGAAATATGACCCTAATAAATCAAAATCGGTAAGGCCTTACACAGTTAAGTCTTATACTAGAACCGTTTATTATGCGGTATGACGAGGTATATATGGAAAATAATAAAAACAATTCACGAAATGGCAGTTCTGTAACAAATAGCCGTTCTGCTGCAAGTCACAATGTTTCTAAAAGTAACAATAGTGTTGCAAACAATAATGGCAAAAAGGATAGTGAAAAAATGACAACAAGCAAGAAACCCAAGAAGAAGAAAAATAAACGATTAAGGCAAAAAATCAGACTGACATTTTTAGCAGTATTCCTGGTGTTTTCTCTGCTCTTTCTGGCGGGGTGTCTCTTCTTTGATTACAAGTATGGAGATGCCTTTGTGGAATATCAGAAAGAGGCAAATAAACTGGTGGATGAATCCACCCCCGAAACCTTTCGGCAAATGGAAACCAGTTTGGTATACGATAACAACAAAAAGCTTCTGTCCGTCTTAAAGGGAGAGAAGGATGTTTATTATCTGGACTATGAGGATATCCCTGAATCTGTTGTGCAGGCAATGATCTCTATTGAAGATAAGAAATTCTTACAGCATGGCGGAGTGGACTTATCGGCAAATATCCGTGCTGCCATAGCACTGATTAAGCATAAGGGACATATAACCCAGGGAGCCAGTACCATAACCCAGCAGTTAGCAAGAGGTATCTTCTTATCCAACGAAGTAAGCTATGAAAGAAAGCTGAAGGAAATCTTCATTGCAGTGGATTTGGAGAAAAAGTATAACAAGAAACAGATCATGGAGTTCTATTTAAATAACATTTACTTTGCCAACGGCTATTATGGAATCCAAGCTGCCAGCAAAGGCTACTTTAATACAACCGTGAACAAGCTGAGTCTTTCACAGATAGCATTTTTATGTGCGGTTCCGAATAACCCGACTATATATGACCCCCTTGATCATCCGGAGAATACCCTAAAGCGCAGGGACCGTATACTGTACCAGATGTATAAGGACGGAAATATCAGCGAAGCAGAATATGACCAGGCGGTAGCTGAAAAAATTAAGTTAAAATCCAAGAAATTGGACCGTAATAATTATGTTGAGACCTATATTTTCTACTGCGCTACCAGAGCCCTGATGGAGCAGCAGGGATTTGTCTTTAAGACACAATTCTCATCGGACAAAGCAAAGGATGATTATAACAAAGAATATAGTGAGATTTATGCTAAATGCCAGAAGTCTCTTTACTATGGAGGCTATCGAATTTATACCTCCATTGATATGGCGAAGCAGGAGGAACTGCAAAAGGCGGTGGATAATACCCTTGCTGATTTTACAGAAAAGAATGATGAGGGAGTTTATAAATTCCAGGGGGCTGCCGTATCGATTGATAACAAAACCGGAAGAGTAATTGCAATTGTAGGCGGCAGATATCAGGAATCACAGGGTATCACTTTAAATCGTGCATACCAGAGTTTCCGTCAGCCAGGAAGTTCCATAAAGCCTTTGATTGTGTATACACCTTCCTTTGAGAAAGGCTATTATCCCGATTCCCAGGTAAACGATCATAAATTTGACGGCGGGCCTTCCAATTCAGACGGTGTTTATCTTGGCAAGATACCTTTAAGGCAAGCTGTAGAAAAATCCAAGAATACGGTTGCCTGGCAGTTGTTCCAGGAGCTTACTCCAAAGGTTGGCTTATCTTATCTGTTAAATATGAACTTCAGTAAGATTGATAAGAATGATTATTATCCCGCAGCTTCCCTAGGTGGACTTACAAATGGTGCAAGTACATTAGAGATGACTTCGGCCTATGCGGCTCTTGAGAATGACGGAGTTTTCAGAAAGCCTACCTGTATCATTACCATTAAGGATTCAGAAGGAAATGTCATTGTTGATAACAAGATGATTAAGAAGCAAATATATAGTCAAAATGCTGCCCGGATGATGACGGATGTCCTTACCGGCGTTATAAAGAATGGTACCGGAAGGGGTCTTGCCCTTGATAATATGATATCCGCAGGTAAAACAGGAACCACCAACGATAAGAAAGATGGTTGGTTCGTAGGCTATACCCCATATTATACAACCGGTGTGTGGGTAGGTTATGATATACCGAAGACCAGCAGTAATTTAGCTGGTGCTACCTATCCCGGAACCATCTGGAAGACTTACATGAACCAGATTAATAAAGGTCTTGATAATGTTCCCTTCCCTTCCTATACCGATACCAGATCAGAGGAGGAAAAAGCAGAAGACCAGGGAATTACTCCGACACCAACTCCAACCCCGACGGATACTCCGACCCCGACAGCAACCCCGACGGAAACTCCTACGAATACTATCACAGAGGAGCCCACGGAGCCTGATGATGGCGGAGATACCGAGATTACAGAGACACCAACGGAAGAACCAACGGAAATTCCAGACGATGGCAGTGATACTGGAAATAACGGCGACAATCCGGAAACAGATAACGGCTGGGATATAACCTCGCCGTAAATAAATATAAAATTGCTATTGACTCTCCTGTTACAATAGGGTTTACACTCTCTTTATCGAGGCCCCGATAAAAGCTTTAAATGAGGTAAGAGTGAAAAATAAATCTTTCACTCCACCTGATTTTGTACGCGTGCTAAAGCACGCAGATGGGATCCAAATATGTTCAAAATCGGTGAATTTGCAAAATTAAACAGGATAACCATAAGTACCTTAAGGCATTATGATGCCATCAACCTGCTAAAACCTGTGCGAATAGAGGAGGCAACAGGATACCGTTACTATTCTGCAGAGCAGATGCCGTATCTTAGCCGGATTTTTAGATTAAAGGAGATGGGATTTTCTTTAGACGAAATCACCCTAATTATGGAGGGCGATGGGGACAAAGATGGTTTAATGCGACTTCTAAGCTTAAGACAGGCACAGATACGAGATACCATAGCCAGGGAAGAAGGTAGGTTAATTAACCTAAAGGACTTTATGCGTGACCTGAATCAGGAGGGCAATGCAATGGAATACAATATACTTTTAAAGAAAACAGACAGCATAAAGGTAGCAGGGTTAAGGGATTTTATTCCCGGTTACACAGAGCAAGGACCTTTATGGGAAGAACTTGTCAGTTATATTAAAGAGAATCATGGAAAGATAGTACCGCCCTGTATCGCTATTTATTATGACAACAAAGGTCCTGAAAGTTTAGTGGATGCAGAAGTCTTGGAGAGTATCTCAGGAGACTTAAAGGGAAATGAGAGGATTACTGTAAGGTATCTTGAATCGGTTGAAGCCGCCTGTGTGGTGCATAAAGGCTCCTACGGAAAACTAGGGCAGGCTTACAATGCTCTTTCTGCCTGGATAGAAGAAAAGGATTTAAAGATTGCCGGACCTCAGAGGGAACTTTATCTGAAGGGAGAATGGGATTCTGACAGTGAAGAGGAGTATATTACTGAGATACAAATCCCGGTAGTTAAAAAGGATGCTTTTTAAAAGCTGAAAAGAAAGGGTATGCACCTATAGGATGCATACCCTTTATCATTTGTAAATTAAGTTCTTTATCCGATGTAATTCAAAATTTAATCATGCGTATTTCAATTCTGTATCGCATGTTTTTTCAAAGCTTTATCATGTGTAATTCAATTCTTTATCGCTAGTAATTCAAAGTTTTATCATAGGTAATGAAAGCTTTTTATTATTCGTGTTGATACTCATTTGTCTTAGGTGATTTAAGCTTTTATCATTTGTACTTTTAATCATTTATCATATGTACTTCAAATGTTATCATTTGTAGATTATGTTTCTAATCACTTGTACTTTGTTACTTTATCTTTGGTATTTCTGTTTTCTTATGTACAGTTACTATATCGGAATACAAATATCAAAACATTATAGTTAATTACAAGATTAATTTTATTTTGACATAATTCTTTATGGATGACTATGCATGGAGTTGATAGATGTTATTGGAGAATACTTTATGTAGATTATTTTTGAAAGAGAGAACGATGAGATTAACAAATCAGCATGCTGAAATTAACAAAACAGCACCTTTATTTATCCAAATAGCACATCAATATTGTTTATGACAAATACAAATGTTAAATTATAGAAAAGAATTAAAGTACAATTATCTTAATTTCTACGATATGTGAGGAAAAAAAATGAAAAATTATAATATAGTTACATTGATATTTAAAGTGCTTCTATTATGTGCTGCCATATATATCTTTTATACAGGAGCAAATGCGGGTTTGGTCGTAATACCTATCCTTTTTTTCTTGCTATTTCAGCAATTTGGAAATACCACACACAAGAGAGACAAATAAATGTGCTTTTTGGCCTGCTGATGCAGTAATTCCTTCATCTTACTATACTCCAAGCCATTCATCCGGCGGTTCAAAATTCTAACCGTCTCATTGATATTATAGGATTTAATAGTGGGAATAAGCTTATTAATCATAAAGGGGATGAAATATATAACCTCATCCCCTTTTGTTATTATAATTTAATTATATCTATCCAAAGCAATAAAAATCTTTCGATATTTCTTTTAAGAATCTATTTTTTTACCTTAGCCAGAATGTTCTGGATTCTTTCAGTAGGATTTAACAGCTTGCTGATAGAAGAATCATGGTTTAAGGTATCGATTAAAAGAGCAATGTATTTGCTCATATCTACATTAATATAGTAAGGCTTAGATAAGAGCTCTTCTGTCTGGTAAACCAGATTCGTAGTTAATACACGGTAGATTAAGCCCTGTTCGTAAGCTTCGTCGAATTTGGAAAGGCCGTTGGTAAATAAACCGAAGGTGGAAGCAACAAAGATTCTGCCGGCTTTTCTTCTCTTTAATTCTTTGGCAACATCAATCATACTCTCACCGGAGGAAATCATATCGTCGATGATGAGCATATCCTTGCCTTCAATATCAGAACCTAAAAATTCATGGGCTACAATTGGATTACGTCCGTTTACGATAGTTGTGTAATCACGGCGTTTATAGAACATACCAAGGTCTACACCCAGTACGTTAGCAAAATAGATGGCACGGTTCATGCCGCCTTCATCGGGGCTGATAACCATCATATTATCGGAATTAATCTTTAAATCCGGAACATGGTTAACAAGTGCCTTGATAAACTGGTAAGTGGGCTGAACGGTCTCGAAACTCTTTAAAGGAATAGCATTTTGTACACGAGGGTCATGAGCATCGAAAGTAATAATACTCTCTACTCCCATATTGGTCAGTTCCTGTAAGGCAAGAGCACAGTCAAGGGACTCTCTGGAACTTCTTCTATGCTGTCTGCTTTCATAAAGAAAAGGCATAATAACGGTAATTCTTCTTGCTTTTCCGCCTACTGCCGCAATAATTCTCTTTAAATCCTGGTAGTGGTCATCGGGTGACATATGGTTGGTATGTCCGCATACCGTGTAAGTTAAACTGTAGTTACAAACGTCCAGAAGCAGGTAAAGATCAGAACCACGTACAGATTCTTTGATGACACCTTTTGCTTCACCGGTACCAAATCTGGGGCAGAAAGCATCAATCAGGTAGGAATCACGCTGATATCCGGCAAAAGCAATGTTTGAAGTGTGCTCACTTTCTCTTGCATTACGCCAGTCTACAATGTAGTCATTCACCTTATCACCCAGAGATTTACTGCTTTCCAGTGCAATAATCCCCAAGTTACCGACGGGAATCGTTTCTAATATTTTTTCTTGCTGCGGCATTTCGTTTGACCTCCAATTAATTTTAGGGAGTTGATAAGTATCTTAAACCCCGTTGTTTACGATATAGAAAATGTCCATTAACGTTATACCATTATCACGAAAGTTAGTCAAGGCTAAAAGGAGATTTTAGACCCTAAAAGAGTTTTTTTAGTCGAATATCCTCGCCTACAATTTTTAACAGGGAAAAATTGCTGGCAATTCTTGAGAAAACACGTTCGCTGTATAAGCTGTTGATATTGTCTAGGGACAGGTTGGTAGAAATAATAGTGGACTTGTTTCGGAGCAGTCGTTCATTGATACACAGATAGAGCTGGACGTTGACAAAAGAGTTATTCAGTTCTGTACCAAGGTCATCGATGATCAATAGATCACAGTCTAAAATATATTCAAACTGACTCTGTGATTCAAAATTATCCTCACCTCTTCCGAATTTGTTCTTCTCTAAGATATCAAAAAGCTGGAAGGCAGTAAGATAAATTACAGTAAAGGCTTTGTCCAGAAGTTCCTTCGCAATGCAGTTGGCAAGGAAGGTCTTACCGACACCCGTATTTCCATATAGCAGGAGGTTTCCTCTGTTGGATTCGAAGTCGTTAATGTAACGCTTGCATTCCTCAACTACCCTTACAATATTCTCTCTGGGGGTCATATTGAGGGAGGGTTCAATATAAGTCTCGGCATAAAAATCCAGGGAAAAATTGCTGAAGTTCTCTCTGGAAATGGCCTCCTTCATGTTAGACTGGGAGTAGACGATATCCACAATAGCCTGTTTAAAGCAATGGCACTTTTCGTTACCTATGTAGCCGGTGTCTTTGCAATCAGGGCATTGATAGCGAAGTTTTAAAAAATCCTCAGGATAACCATTTGCTTTAAGCAGCTCAGAGCGTCTTTTTTCTGCACCTCTTGCGACTTCTTTTAAGGTATTCAGAGCATCCTCATTGCCGGTAAGCATTTCTCTTGCACTGTTAATAGCGCAGGTAACAATCTCGTCATCAATTTCTTTTAAAGCAGGAATTTTCCCATAGGCATTTTCCATACGAAGATCAAGTTCATGCTTGGCTTCCAGCTGTCTGTTATCATAATCCCGTAAGATTTTATTATATTGATAATTTTTAAGAGCCATAGAGTGAATTTCCTTTCAGGGTACCAATTTAATGATTACCAGACAAATGAATAGCCAGTTTCAATAAGATTACAGGCAATTTGTCGGGTCAATCATTTGATTTGCTTAATTCATTTTCTTTTGCAAGAGCTTCTGCTCCATGGAAGAATAATCAGCTTCCGTGTAGGACCGCTGAGGGAAAGCGTTAAAACGGTTCTGGGAAGAAGGGCGGGTTGTAACATCTTTTTTGAAATCCTTATTGGACCTGGCGTTAGCAGCAGCGGAACCGGCAGCCGTATCTTTCTGATGTTCTTCATCCAGCTTGCTGATCTGTGCCAGTTCTTTGACCCCTTTTTTATGCCAGTTCTCTAATATCTTATCCGTGTATTTAAAATCCGGCTTCTGCGTCAGAAGAATTGTCCGGTTGCAGGCTTCTACGATTATCTCAATAGAAAACCCAAATTTATTCAGCCATTTTTCTATATACTGTCTTTCAATCTGTCCGGGGGAACGGTTTAAGCCAAAGGCCTTGTTGATGGCACTGTAATTGCTGTTATACTGGGTGGATCTTGCCTCTGCCTTTTCTACCGTATCGATACCTTCTTCAGCCCAGGAAAGGGCAACGGCTTCTATGTAGGATGGATTCTTTTTATTCTTGGAAATACAATATTCGTATAAATACATGATAAGCTCGGTAGAAAACCCAAGGCTTTCATAGAGATACAGAATTAACTGCATATCCATAGGTTTTATTAAGCGTTCCAGGTATATTTCAATAATATTTAGCAGCCATTTCACTTCGTCATTTTCTGTAAGTTGTTTAATCTGAGCTTCAGAATAAGTGGGTTTTTCGAATAAGTGAGGCTGTAAATGGGATTGCAGCTGAGGTTCCGTTTGTTCGGGTTCGGCACTTTTGGAAGAAGCCAGTTCTTCATAGGATGCCTGGTCTAAGCTATTATATTCCTGCATTGCAGGTGATGGGGCAGTCTCCTCTTGAAAGGCAGGATGAGTATTTACCTGACTGTCTTCGCTGCTTACAGAAGGAGCAGTGTCTGAAAGACTGCTGTCCGGTTCGTGCACAGTAATGGATATAATATCTTTCTTATCATTTCTCTCCAGTGTAACAAGACTGACCTTTTCCCAATAACACAGAGCACGAATAATATCCTTTTCTGTCTCGTCCAGATGGTCAGCTATAGAGGATATTGTAATTCCAACGTCAGAAGAACTGTTCATGCAGCGAAGCAGATAGAGATATACTTTTACATAAGAACCACTGGCAACGGGCATGTATTCATCAATAAAACAGTCAGGCACAAGGGTAACACCCCTTCTCCGGCTGGAATTCAACAGTATTGTACTCATATTTGTTAACCTCTCATTTCCTTTGTAAAACTATTGTATCATAGACTATAGCTCTTGAAAATAGGTTAAATTTTGAGAGGAAAAATCTAAAATGAAATGTGGATAATGTGAATATTGTGGATAACTGCGTGTATTATTATGTAAATAAATGTAAAATATGCAAGATGCCTGTAAAATATGCAGGTTTAGAATTAGTCTAAGAGGGGGAGCACTTTAATCACAGAGAATAAAAAAATCCACAGCCTTATCACAGTGGAATTGTTGATAAGGTTGTGGATAATGTGGATAACTATAGTCCTAAAAGGTCATTTCCAATGGTTACAACGTCTCCGGCGCCCATAGTTATCAACAAGTCACCGTTAGTACAATTTTCTAATAAATAATTCTGAACCTCATCAAAAGTCTTAATGTGGATAGCATCCACTCCTTTTTCCTTAAGAGCCGCCTCTAAATCTTTTGATGAAATATCCCCGGGGTCTTTTTCTCTTGCGGCATAGATATCTGTTAGTACAACTTTATCTGCCAAGGCAAGGCTATCTGCAAAGTCCGCCAGAAAAGCACGTGTTCTGCTATAGGTATGAGGCTGGAATACACACCAGATGCGGCTGTGAGGATAATTTTTCGCAGCTTCCAGGGTGGCTTTTACTTCACTTGGGTGGTGTGCATAATCATCAATGATAGTTACGCCTCCAAGGACTCCCTTTTTCTCAAAACGCCTTTTGGTGCCGGTAAAGCGGGAGATGGATGCAGTTATGACATTCATCGGAATCTGATAACTTCTTGCCAGTGCAATAGCAGGCAGGGAATTAGAGATATTATGGCTTCCTACTACATGAAGGCTGATATCTGTAATAAATTCACCGTCTTCATAAAGGCTGTACTGACCAAAGCCCTCCTCGTCATAGCGGATATTTCCCGCATAATAATGATGCAGAGCATTGCTCTGGGAAGCATCCCTTGAAGTTTTACTGGTTATGCTGTAAGTAATAAAGGGGCAGGCAAGGTCTTTTGTGAAATAAGAGATATTATCGATATCACTGTTTATAATTAAAAGACCATATTTTGGAAGAAGCTGCGTAAATTTATGAAAAGAATTACGTATATCCTCAATATCCTTAAAGAAGTCCAGATGCTCTGCCTCTATATTAAGAATAACTCCGGTAGTAGGGCTGAATTTTAAAAAGCTGTTGGTGTATTCGCAGGCTTCCACTACAAAATGATCGGAGCTTCCGATTCTGATATTACCGCCGATGTTATCGAGGATGCCTCCAACGGATATGGTAGGGTCCAGACCGGCATCCAATAATATAAGAGATATCATGGAGGTAGTGGTGGTTTTTCCATGGGTACCGGATACGGCTATTGCATCACTGTAGCGTTTCATAACCTGGCCCAAAAGCTCTGCTCTGTCTATGACAGGAATTGCAAGCCTTCGTGCTTCCATTAGCTCCGGATTATCTTCTTTTACAGCCGTAGTATATACGACCAGATTTACATCAGAGGTAATATTTGAAGGGCGTTGACCATAAAATACAGTAATGCCAAGCTCCTCCAGATGGTCTGTTGTGCTGCTGGTCTTTGCGTCAGAGCCGGTTACTGAAAAATGCATGGTATGTAAAAGCTCTGCCAGACCACTCATGCTGATGCCGCCAATACCAATGAAATGAACCTTGATGGGATTGTTAAATTCAATATTATACATAAGACACTTCCTATTCTCTGTGATTGCTTTTTCTTGAACGAAAATTGCATTGATATACAGGTGATAGTATTTTACCTATTTGTAATTATAATCAATTCCCCTGAAAAAACAAATCCTTTTTTCGCATACACCTATGATATGAATGGTATCCAGGTTAGGGAACTTGGTTAAAAGGTAAGTTTATGATATGCTGCTGCCAAAAAGATAAAATGTGACAGGTTTTAGATGTTATATTTTGATTAGCTAAATAGAAATAAGAGCGGAAGAAAAGGTGGTTTTTAACTTTAAAGTAATAAATAATACCAAAAATGGTAAAAATAAACAGTACATTAGATATAATGCTATAAAAATTATATATTTTAATAAAATATTTGTAAAATTCATTCACAAACCTGTAAATGAATGGTATAATAATGTCAAATTAAACAACGAGAGGTGATTGCATGATAAAGAAAGAAATGATAGCAATGCTTCTGGCAGGAGGACAAGGTTCCAGACTTGGCGTATTAACCTCTAACATTGCGAAGCCCGCAGTAACATTCGGCGGAAAATACCGAATTATCGACTTTCCGCTTAGTAACTGTATTAACTCAGGAGTTGATACTGTCGGGGTACTGACCCAATACCAACCCCTTCGTTTAAATACTCATATAGGGATAGGAATTCCGTGGGATCTTGATAAGAACATCGGAGGCGTATCCATCCTGCCGCCTTATGAGAAGAGTACCAGCAGCGAATGGTACACGGGAACTGCCAATGCAATATATCAGAATATGGAGTACATGGAGTACTATAATCCGGATTATGTTTTGATTCTTGGCGGAGATCATATTTATAAGATGGATTACGAAGCAATGCTTGATTTTCACAAGCAGAAGAATGCAGATGTAACACTGGCTACCATACCGGTTCCCTGGGAAGAAGCCAGTCGATTCGGCGTTGCAATCACAGATGAAGACAGACGTATTATGGACTTTGAGGAGAAACCCAAAGAACCCAGAAGTAACCTGGCATCTATGGGAATCTACATATTTAGCTGGAAAGTCTTAAAAGAAGCGTTAATAACCCTCTCAGAGCAAAAGGGCTGTGACTTTGGTAAGCATATTATCCCTTACTGTCACAATAAAGGGGACAGGATATTTGCTTATGAATACAATGGCTATTGGAAGGATGTAGGAACACTGGGGGCTTACTGGGAAGCAAATATGGAATTAATTGATTTGGTTCCGGTATTTAACCTGTATGAAGAGTTCTGGAAAATATATACCAAGAGTGATATTATTCTACCCCAGTTTATCGGAGAAGAGGCTGTCATTGACAAAGCGATTATCGGAGAAGGCGCCGAAGTATATGGTGAGGTACATAATTCCGTTATCGGCTCCGGTGTATATATCGGACTAGGTGCTGTTGTCAGAGATTCTATTATTATGAAATCCACTGTGGTGGAAGACGGAGCAAAGATCTATAAAGGAATTGTTGCTGAAAGTGCCACCATCGGAAAAGGAACAGAGCTTGGAATTGGTGAAGATATCCCCAATGTAGTAGAGCCCTCTATCTATTCCTTCGGACTGGTAACAGTGGGGGAAGGAACAGTAATACCACCTGGAGTCAAGGTCGGCAAGAATACAGCTATTCGAGGTATTACCACACCATCCGATTATCCGGAAGGGTATCTCGCAAGCGGAGAGACATTGATAAAGGCAGGTGAGAGAGTATGAGAGCATTAGGCATTGTTTTAGCTGGAGGAAACAACAATAAGATGAGGGAACTATCCCATAAGCGGGCAATTGCTGCAATGCCCATTGCGGGAAGCTACCGCAGTATTGATTTTGTTTTAAGTAACATGAGCAATTCCCACATCCAGAAAGTGGCTGTTTTTACCCAATATAATGCAAAGTCCTTAAATGAACATTTAAATTCCTCTAAATGGTGGGATTTTGGAAGAAAACAGGGTGGATTGTTTGTTTTTACACCTACCATAACCGCAGATAACAGCTTCTGGTACCGTGGTACTGCAGATACCATGTATCAGAATATTAACTATTTAAAAAGCAGCCATGAACCCTATGTCATAATTGCATCCGGGGATGGAATCTACAAATTAGACTACAATAAAGTACTCGAGTACCATATTGATAAAAAAGCGGACATAACGGTGGTATGCAAAGATATTGAAGAGGGTGAGGATACCAGTAGATTCGGAGTTATAAGAACGGATGAAGATAACAGAATAACTGATTTTGAGGAAAAACCATTGCGAAGCTCCAACACAAAGGTATCCATCGGAGTTTATGTTATCCGCCGAAGACTCTTAATAGAGCTGCTTGAAAGGTCTGCCGAGGAAGACCGGTATGATTTTGTAAGGGATATTGTTATTCGTTACAAGAATGTAAAGAAAATCTATACCTATCCCATGGAGACTTATTGGAGTAATATCGCCTCCGTAGAGTCTTATTACAAAACAAATATGGACTTTTTAAACAAAGAAGTCAGAGATTACTTCTTTAAGCAGTATCCGGATGTCTATTCCAAGATTGATGATCTGCCACCCGCAAAATATAATCAGGGCTCTCTGGTGAGAAACAGTATTATTTCAAGCGGCTGCATCGTCAACGGAAGAATTGAGAATTCCGTAATATTCAAGAAAGTCTATATCGGGAATAACTGTACCATAAAGAATTCTATCATTCTTAACAATGTACATATCGGAGATAACACCTACATCGAAAATTGTATTGTTGAGAGCCGCGATACTATCCGGGCGAATTCTACTTATGTTGGCGATCCTGACAATGTTAAGATAGTAATAGAAAGAAACGAAAGATATTTAATGTAGATGGCAAAAGGATTAAACCTTTTAGCATAAAAATCAGACAAGAATTTAAAGGGGGCTATACAAAATGCAAATTACAGATGTTCGTGTACGTAAGGTGAGTAAGGAAGGGAAAATGAAAGCTGTAGTATCCATTACGATGGATAATGAATTTGTCGTACACGATATTAAAGTTATTGAAGGGGAAAAAGGTTTATTTATTGCAATGCCAAGCAGAAAAGCCGGAGACGGTGAATACCGCGACATTGCACATCCCATTAATTCAGAAACGAGGGATAAGATTCAAAAAATAATTCTTGAAAGCTATGAAGTAGCTGCCGAGGAATACGATGAGAAGATAGAAGCCTAAATAGAGGGGGTTTCTTTTCATCCATAGAAAGGGGGGTGCCGCAGGAGGAACATTCATATCAATGTCCCCTGCCGCAGCCCTTCTTCCTTTTATTGGATAGTACATCCTGCACTTGGAAAGTGATTGCATGAGATTAGCTGTATATTGTATAATATTAATAGCAACAGAAAGAATGTAATAGTAAATAAGAGTGAAAGATAAATCTTTCACTCCCCCTGATTTTGTACGCGTGCTAAAGCACGCAGATGGGAGCCAAATATAAAAATAAGAACGGCTTATCGTGGATAACCGGGAAAGGAGCCATCCTATGCGAAAAATTACTAAAACCTTATTGTGGATTGGAATTATTGCATTTGTGCTGTTTGGGGTTAATTTTCGTTATCATATCAGCAGTAATGTAAGTATGGGAGTTTTGAGTGAGAAACCGGATAATGAGGATTTTGTCCTGCAGGTAAGAGAAGCAATGCTAAATGGGGATGAGAAGAAAGTAGTTACCTATAAGGGTAACGTTAAAAGCATGGAATGGTTTACCGAAGATGTGATCGACCAGGTATATGCTATAGATGATAAAAGTACTTCCGATGATTACGATTACTTAAAGTACAAAGTAAACAGCATTTATGCCCATATAGTAGGAATTGGCAGCAAGCTTACAGTGACCTATGAGTTTAAATATAACGAGGATTATGAAGAAACCAAATTGGTGGATGAAACTGTCAAACACCTTTTTAAAAAGTGGCAGATAGATAACCTAAGTGACTTTGAAAAAATAAAGAAGATTCATGACTATATTATAAATAACGCTTCCTACGACACAAGTGCTAAAAACTATTCGGCTTATGATAATCTTATCGGAAAAAGTTCCACCTGTCAGGGGTATATGAGTATTGCCTATAAAATGTTTACAGAAGCTGGAATTCCCTGCCGTATAATAACCGGCACCGGTAATGATGACAGCCATGGATGGGACATCGTAAAGCTTAACGGGCTTTGGTATAATATTGATTGTACCTGGGATGATCCTTTAACCAGAAGTAAAAAGAATCTGTTACTCTATGAGTATTTCCTGAAATCCGACAAGGACTTCACAGGGCATATCAGAGATAAAGAGTTTAATACCCTTCAATTTTATGAAGCCTATAAGATGGCTCCTACTTCTTATGAATGGGAATAATTATAAGGAAACTTCTTACAAAATTGTTAAGATTATAAAGTTCCTGCCAATGTCACCGATAATAATAATAAAGACGAAAACGAGGTGGAAATATGAAGGTGGGAAAAACCATTATACCAAATAACAACAGGTCGACTGACAGAAAGTTGACAGAGCTTACACAGCAAAAGAGAGAGAAACAGGGACATAAGAAAGACAGTAAGACCATATTTGCTGGTGGTCTGAATGGGAATCAGGATCTCATCACAAATAAGAAGGCGCTGGGAAACAAGCAGGCTATCAAAACGATACTAAATACCTTTACAAATGAAATGAACGTAGATGATGGCATTAATAAGTTAAAAAATAAACAGGAAGAATTTTTGGGAAATATAAAGGATTACAAGGATAAAATTAAGTCTGTTCAAGGTATGAAGGCTGATATACAAAAAGCCTACAATATATCTGAAGATTCGGATGAACAAAAAGATACAGAACTTCTTATCAAAGCTCAAAATAGTTCAGGAGACTTAACCAAAGAAGAGATGGAGCGGCTTAAAAACATTGGACCGCTTACGGATTACCAGAAGGAAATACTTGAAGTTAACAAAATGGAAACCGACTGGACCAAAAGAATGGAGTCTGCTTCCATGGGTATAACGAGCATTGATCAAGCGATAACAGGAATTAGTTTGGAACGCTTAAAATCCAACCCAGTTCTGGAGGCTAAAAAACAAGCGGAAGCAATCCTTGAAAATACATCAAAGGAAGTAGCAGGCTTACTTCTCGATGAAGCAGTAGAAAATACGGATAAGAAAATAGAGGATAATGATAAGAACAGCGATTCTGAGAAAGATAATACGCAACCTAAGACAGAAGAAGAAAAACCAAAGGCAGAGGATAAATCAAAGGCAGATGATAAATCAAAGGCAGATGATAACTCAATAGAAGACCTTTCAACGAAACATGAAAAACTTCTAAGGGAGATTAAGAAACAAGCTCAAAAGGATAATCTGTCACTGGAAGACCTCAAAGGTCTGATTGTAGATGCTCAGTCTTAGTAAAAACGGTCTGTTCAAGTTATAATAGATATTATTAAGGACGCAAGTCATAATGATGGGGTGAAATTCTATGGATTTCACCCCGTATGCTTTTAAAGGTTTCATAAGTCTTATTCAAGATGGGGAAGAGAATGCATGAAGAAAAATGTATTGTATATAGCTATAATTTTCATATGTATCAGCTTAATCGGGTGTAATAAGTCAAACACTTCACATACAAAGAGTTTGGATAAGGATGAAGTCATATCCGCTACCTCTAAACCGGAAGAGGTTCCCAATACTAACACACAAGGGAAGGGATTAACTGGTAATGAAAATTTACCTACAGCAGATGTAATGATAGAAGAAGTCGATTATAGCGATTGCTTTGATGGAATAAAAGGATGTGCAGTATTTTGGGACAGTACAGATAAATTATATAGTGTGTATGATAAGGCATCCTGTGAAGAGAGATCATCTCCCTGTTCTTCCTTTAAAATCATCTCAACTTTAATGGGGCTAGACAGTGGAGTTATAGAATCAGCAGATTCTACAATGAATTATAATGGGACAGTTTATCCAAACGTAGAATGGAATAGTAATTTGAATTTAAAAGATGCTTTTCAAAAATCCTGCATCTGGTATTTTAGAAAAGTCATTGACAGTATAGGAAAAGCAGATGTCCAAAAGTATCTCAGCCATTTGGAATATGGCAATGCGGATATCAGTGAATGGAACGGCAGTGGTATAAATCAGTTGGCAGGGGAGAAACCTGCAAAGGATTTGAATGGATTTTGGCTGGAATCCTCCTTGCAGATATCACCTAGAGAACAAGTAGAAGTTCTGGGAAAAATCTTTGATGGAAAAAGCCAATTCTCTCAAAAGAATATTAACATTCTAAAAGAGATAATGCTGGTGCAAAAGAATAAGGAAGTTACGATATTTGGGAAAACCGGTACCGGTAAAAATACAAGTACAGGTAACAGTGATAATGCATGGTTTGTTGGGATGTTTGAGACCAAAGATCAAAGATATTATTTTGCAGTACGCCTTAAGGATGAAAGCCGAAAAGATATAAATGGGTTAAAGGCAAAAGAAATAGCACTTGCTATAATTAATAAGTATTATCTGGATAAGAAAAAAATATATAAAAAAGATTATTCGATTAAAATACCCAGAAGCTGGAGCCTAAAGAATGTTAATGATTATGAAACCGACTGCTATATGAAAGAGAAAAAGATTGCAGTGATAACAGAATTAAAAGACTGCAAATATTCTTCAACCACATCTTCCATCATTACGAACCTGTTAGGCATGCATGCAGCCATTGTAGGGAATACAGTAGAAATTCAACGACAGGGTTATAAACTTACCAAAGTAAATATAACCTATGAACAATCTGCAGCTGAGAAAATAAAGAAAGAAAGCAGTCCATCTGATGAGCTGCATTATTTTTACACAAATAACAAAAATATAATTATAGACTTTGTTGTTTATGATACTGAACTTATAAATAACACGGACGAAATTGCTGAGTCACTTATAATTAATTACTAAAAAATCTTTCGTCATTCACCATCAATACCCCATTTGACCAGCCATTAATTAGATTCTTCCCTTGCCATTACCCACACCTTCGTATATAATAAATTCATATATACAATAATAGTAATAACGGCTGTAAACTTTTGATTAAGCAAACAGCCTCCTTTATATCAGGGCGGATCGCAAGATGCGTTCTATTGTTGTATGCGGAAAAATATGAATATAAGAAGTTGATGCGGGGTAGTTTAACCGCTTATACCGGAAAGGGTTTAAATTGAAATGTACATTATAGTAGGACTTGGAAATCCAACCAGAGAGTATCAGGCAACACGCCACAATATTGGATTTGACGCCATAACAAGAATTTCTGATGAATATAGAATACCGCTGGATTTCAAAAAACATAAAGCACTATGCGGAAAAGGTATGATAGCTGGGGAGAAGGTGGTGCTGGCGCAGCCTCAGACCTATATGAACCTTAGCGGAGAGAGCGTAAGGGAGTTAAAAGATTTTTATAAGGTGGAACCAGAAAATATTATTATTATTTATGATGACATCAGCTTAGAGCCCGGTAAGCTGCGTTTGCGTACCAAAGGAAGTGCCGGAGGGCATAATGGGATTAAGAGCATCATTGCACACCTTGGAACAGAGAATTTCCCAAGAATCCGGATAGGTGTCGGTGATAAACCGTCCGGCTGGGACTTGGCGGATTATGTACTGTCCAGGTTTCCGAGTGATGAGCAGCCTATCATCAGAGAAGCTCTAGGGAAGACTTCCGAGGCAGTAAGGGCCATTCTGACAGAGGGAATGGAAGCGGCTATGAATCTATATAACAGAAAATAAGGAGGCACTTTCTTGAAAACCTTTATTAACCCATTGAGGGAACTGAAAGAATTTAACGAAATAAAGGATAGTATAAAACTGAAAAATACCCCCATTCAGATAACCGGGTGTATTGATTCACAGAAATGCCACCTCATCTATGGTCTGGGAGAGGAGTACTCCCAAAAACTGATTGTTACCTATAATGATTTAAAGGCAAAAGAAATTTGCGAAGATTATAAGCTCTATGATAAAAATGTTTATTTCTATCCTTCGAAGGATATTATTTTCTATAGTGCAGATATTCATGGTAATGCCATTGTCAGAGAAAGACTTAAGATATTAAAGAGATTATTGAACAAGGAACCGATTACCGTAGTAACCACCGTAGACGGCGGAATGGATAGAATACTTCCTTTGGAGTTCTTAAGAAAAAATATCATCACCCTAAAGGAAGGAGAGCCCTGCGATTTATCAAAGCTGCAGGCGGCTTTAGTTCACCTTGGCTATGAGAGAGAAGCACAGGTGGAAGGCACAGGCCAATTTGCTGTAAGAGGAGGAATTCTTGATATCTTTCCCCCTGCGGAGGAATGCCCTTACCGTATCGAGTTCTGGGGGGATGAAATTGATTCCATCCGCTCCTTTGACGTGGATAGCCAGCGTTCTATTGAACGTCATGAGGAGCTTTCAGTATTTCCTGCAGCAGAGATTATCTTAAGTGATTCAAGGCTGGCAGCAGGACTTAAAAAACTGGAGGAAGAGAAGAAATCCCATGTTAAGAAATTAAGAGATCAGAGAAAGACAGAAGAAGCCTTTCGCATTCAGAATATTATAGATGAGTTTAAAGAGAACATAGAGAGCTTTCAGGGGTCTGTGGGGCTTGACAGCTATATTCGCTATTTCTATGAGGAAACCGTATCCTTTTTTGAGTATTTTACCAGGGAAAATTCTTTGGTATTCTTGGATGAGGCCGTAAGAATTCAAGAGAGAGGCGAGGCTGTTGAAACCGAGTTTCGGGAAGGTATGATAGGAAGAATTGAAAAAGGTTATATTCTTCCCGGTCAGAGCGATGCCGTATATAGCTACAAAGAGCTATTAGCAGGCTTAAATCAAAAGAATCTTCTGCTACTTAGCACCATGGATATGAGGATTCCTTCCTTTACGGTTAAGAGAAAATGGGATATGACGGTTCGTTCTGTCAATCCCTATAATAACAATTTTGACATTCTGGTGCAGGATTTGCTGAAATGGAAGAAGAGCGGATATAAGGTCTTGCTGCTTTCGCCCTCCAGAACCAGGGCAAAACGTCTGTCTGAGGACTTAAGAGAGCATGAACTGAATGCCTTTTACAGTGAAGACATGGACAGGGTCATTCAAAAAGGTGAGATTATGGTAGCAGGGGGGAACCTTCACAAAGGATTTGAATACCCCCTTATTAACCTTGTTGTTATTTCTGAAAGCGATATCTTTGGTGCCGAGAAGAAGAAAAAGAAAAAGGTCAGAGAGTATGACGGAAATAAGATTCAAAGCTTTGCGGACCTTAATATTGGTGATTATGTAGTCCATGAAAATCACGGCCTTGGAATATACAGAGGTATCGAGAAAATAGAAGTTGACAAGGTGATAAAAGATTATATTAAGATTGAGTACGGCGGAGGCGGTGTTCTCTATATTCTTGCCACAGGTCTTGACGTTATCCAAAAATATGCCGGTGCGGATGCGGGAAAACACAAGCTGAATAAGTTGAATTCCGTGGAATGGAAGAATACCAAGACGAAGGTAAAGAGTGCCGTAAAAGAGATTGCCAAGGAACTGGTTGAGTTATATGCCAAGCGGCAGCAGAAGGAGGGATATGCCTTTAATACAGATACCGTATGGCAGAATGAATTTGAAGAAATGTTCCCCTATGAAGAAACGGATGATCAGTTAAGAGCTATTGAAGAGACCAAGAGGGACATGGAAAGCAATAAGATAATGGATAGGCTTGTTTGCGGAGATGTAGGCTATGGTAAAACAGAAATCGCCATAAGAGCTGCCTTTAAAGCAGTTGCGGATGGGAAACAGGTGGTGGTTTTAGTTCCTACAACCATATTAGCCCAGCAGCACTATAATACCTTTGTCCAGAGAATGATGGACTTCCCTGTAAGTATAGATATGCTCTCCCGCTTTAAGACTCCTGCCCAGCAGAAATCTGTCATAGAAAGAGTGAAAAAAGGAAGCCTTGATATACTTATCGGAACCCATAGAGTTCTATCAAAGGATATTCAGTTTAAAAACTTAGGTCTTTTAATAGTAGACGAGGAGCAGCGCTTTGGTGTTACTCATAAAGAGAAAATTAAGCAGATAAAGGGAGATGTGGATGTCCTTACACTGACTGCCACTCCTATTCCAAGAACTCTCCATATGAGCCTGATCGGTATCCGTGATATGAGTGTCCTGACAGAACCTCCGGTAGACAGAATGCCCATTCAGACCTTTGTCTTAGAGCATAATGAGGAAATAATCAGAGAAGCTATCCACCGAGAGCTGGCAAGGGACGGACAGGTTTACTATGTGTATAACCGTGTTAACGGCATTGATGAAGTAGCTGCCAAGATTGCCAATCTGGTGCCGGAAGCCAATGTATCCTTTGCCCATGGACAGATGAGTGAAAGAGAATTAGAGCGTATTATGTTCAGCTTTATCAATGGAGAAATAGACGTATTGGTATCTACTACAATTATTGAAACCGGCCTTGATATCTCCAATGTAAATACTATGATTATTGATGATGCAGACCGGCTTGGACTATCCCAGCTCTATCAGTTAAGAGGAAGGGTAGGCAGAAGCAACCGTACCTCCTATGCATTTTTAATGTACCGAAGGGATAAGATGCTAAAGGAAATTGCGGAGAAAAGGCTTCAAGCTATTAAGGAATTCACTGAGCTTGGCTCCGGCTTTAAGATAGCAATGAGAGACTTAGAAATCAGAGGCGCAGGTAATCTTTTAGGAGCCCAGCAGAGCGGTCACATGGAAGCAGTAGGTTATGATCTATACTGTAAGATGCTCAATGATGCCATAAAATCCATGAAAGGTGAGATTTCAGAGGAGGAGACTTTTGAAACAGCCGTAGACATGGATGTAGATGCTTATATCCCTGCTACCTATATTAAAAATGAATTTCAGAAACTGGATGTATATAAGAGAATTGCAGATATTAATACGGAAGAGGATTTCCTTGATATGCAGGAAGAGCTGGTAGACCGCTTTGGCGACATGCCTTCCAGTGTAAATAATCTTTTAAATATCGCCCACATCAGGTCCATCGCCCACAGTGTTTATGTAACTTCACTGGTTTATAAAGGGGAGGAAATCAAGTTTGTAATGTTTCCTAAGGCAAAGCTGGCAGTAGAAAGGATACCGGAACTAGTTAAGAGGAATGAACCTTTCTTCAAGCTGATACCTGAAACGAATCCATATTTTCTCTATTCCATTAAGAAACCACAGGGTAAGGGAAAGCTGGATGCATTAAGTGTATTTGAACTGATAAAGAAGATTTTAGAGGACTTGAAGCTGTTGCTTGAAACCGAATAATCGCGTATAATGAAGAGGTGCTATAAGGCCCATGATTGTTGTGGCAAAGGTCAGCTAACAGCTGCTGATAAATGAAGATACTATGTTGATGTGTTTGAAAGAATGGAGTTTTCATGAAGAAATTATTAAAAAGGTGTGGATGTTTATTAATAGCTTCCGCCCTGTTATTAAATCTTACCGGGTGTAAGGATAAAACAGAGGGACAAAAGTCAGCCGTGACGCCGACACCGTCCGTACAGGGAGCGAAAGATTACAGTGATGAGGATACGAAAGCAAATAGGGGAGACCTGGTAGTAACCATAGGAAATAATAAAGTATATTTCAATGAAGCTATGCTCTACATTCAGTTCATGAAGGCTCAATATGAATCCTACTTCGGAGATCAGATTTGGAGTTATAATCTTGGCGACAATACAACTTTTGAAGATAAAGCGAAGGAAGAGGTCTTAAATTTAATAACCCAGACAAAGATAATTCTGGACAAATCAAGTGGTTATAATGTAGCTCTTTCAGAGGAAGAAGAAGCAGCTGTTCAAGAAAAGGCAGCCAATTATTTTGACGGCATTACAGAGGAAGATAAGGAAAAGTACGGATTTACAGAAGACCTTGTCCGCAAGTTCTACAGAGAGAATGCCATTTATCAGAAGGTCTATGATGCTGTTACCATGGATGTGGATACGGATGTCTCTGATGAGGAAGCCAAACAGATTACCGTTGACCAGATACTTATAAAAACTACGGTCCAAAAGAATGGTGTGGACGAGCCGATGACAGAGGCAGAGAAAAAGACCGCTTATAACCGTGCTGCAGCGCTTCTTAAGGATGCAAAAAAGACTTTGGACTTTAAAAAGTTTGCCGAGGCAAACACAGAGGATACCGGTGTGGAATACACCTTTGGAAAAGGTGATATGGTAAAGGAATTTGAAAATGCCGCCTTTGACCTTAAAACCGGAGAGTTAAGTGCAGTTGTTGAGAGTAAATACGGCTATCATATCATTTACTGTGTCAATGACTTTGATAAAGATGCTACCCTTGAAAAGAAAGAAAAGATTATAGAAGACCGTCAGAATGAGCTCTTTAAGAAACTCTATGACCAGTGGTCGAACAATTATAAGGTAGAAGTAAAAGAGAAGGCATGGACGAAACTGATCCTTCGAAATGAAGAGTCAGATACCCAAGATGCTACCGTATCCCCTACGGTATCCAATGAACCTACAGCTACACCTTAGAAAGCAAACTCTGGTACTTTGATATTTTAACCAATAGATAAGCAAGAAGTATTCCAAGGACAATACCACCCAATACATCGGAAGGGTAATGAACGAAGAGATATATTCTTGAGAAACCGATAAGGGCAGCGACAGTATAAAAAAAGATACCGCTGCTCTTTTGTCTGTAATAAAGAATGGTTGCAGCTGTAAAGGAAGACATAGTGTGCCCTGATGGAAAAGAATAGGAAATAGGAGGGTTAATCAGGGGTTTATAGCCTGTAAACTCCATAAAAGGCCGCTCTCTTGCGATAAAAGGTTTTAGTATTCCGTCGCATAACAACGCTTCCAGAAAAAGTGCAAGGCATAGCAGGATGCCCCATCTGCGGTCCTTTCTTGTCAGAAGCAGAACGATAGCAAGAGTAAGCCAAAGTTGAGATGAATTCCCAAGTGTAGTAAAGAACACCATAAGTTTATCCAGAAATGGTGAATGCATCGTATGTGCAATAAATAGAAGAATGAAATTGTCTATATACTTAAGAGCTGATATCATACGCACCTCATATGGAACTGCCATCCTAACTATATGATAGCAGAAGTGAAATCATGCTGCAATTTCAAAATTGCTTTAGATAGTTTGCAGTTGTATGATTACCTAGAAAGCAGGATTTATGAGATTAAGAAATATAAAGTTAATATTAGCCTATGATGGAAACAGGTATGCAGGCTGGCAGAGACTAAAGGGAGAAAAAGGGAAAAGGTCGGTTCAGTCTGTGTTAGAGGAATCCCTTTCCCTGGTACTACAGGAAGATATTCGGATAACAGGCTCCGGAAGGACAGATAAAGGAGTTCATGCAATGGGGCAAGCTGCGAATTTTAAGTGTCATACAGAGCTTGCAACGCCCCAGCTTCAAGCACTGACCAATAAAGTACTGCCGGAAGATATCAGGATCTTGGATGCAAAAGAAGTCCCAATGGCTTTTCACAGCAGAAAAAGTGCAATAACAAAGACCTACGAATATCATGTCGAAATTGGGAAAATACCTTCTGTTTTTCATAGAGGGTATGTTTATGCAATTGAGAAAGAACTTGATATGAAGGCCATGAAAGAGGCAGCAGGGCTGCTTTTGGGAACACATGATTTCAGGGCCTTTTCTTCTGAAAAAAGAGAAGATTATAACACGATCAGAAGAATTGACAGTATTCTGGTTGAGCCTTTTATCTTATCAGAATACATTTGCTCAAAACAGGTAAGAATATCCGTCACAGGCAATGGATTTCTTTACAATATGGTGCGAATCATAGTCGGGACGCTGTTAGAGATAGGATTACAGGAGCGAAAGGCAGAAGATATTATCCATATTTTTGAGAGCGGAAAAAGGGAAAATGCCGGGGTAACACTTCCTCCGGAAGGGTTGTATTTAAAAGAAGTAACATTTCCTGTCGAAATCAATTTTAAGATAAAATAATCCAACAATGTATAATTTATTCCTTTTGACAAACAATAATAACCATAAGTACCACATTATGAATAGCATGCAAAATGGAGGATTAAACAATGAAAGCAACAGGAATCGTTAGAAGAATAGATGATTTGGGACGTGTTGTCGTGCCAAAGGAAATTCGCCGTACTTTAAGGATCAGAGAAGGAGATCCTCTTGAGATTTTCACAGACAGAGAAGGCGAAATTATTCTTAAAAAATATTCTCCCATCGGAGAGTTGGGCCAATTTGCCAAGCAGTATGCAGATTCCCTGGCCCAGACCACAGGGCATGTTATTGCCATATCCGATAAAGACCAGTTCGTAGCTGCATCCGGCAGTATGAAGAGAGAATTGCTTGCAAAAGCCATAACCCCTGAACTGGAGCGTGTTATTGAGGAAAGAGAAAATATATTGGCCTCAAAAGAAGATAAGAATTTTATACACATTGTTGCTGATGATGACACCGAGTATACTAGTCAGGTAATTTGGCCAATTATCAGTGAAGGGGATGCCATTGGGGCAGTAATCGTGCTTACAAAGGATCCGAAAGTAAAATTTGGAGATGTAGAAAATAAGCTTGCAAGTACCGCAGCTTACTTTTTGGGAAGGCAAATGGAACAATAATGGATGGGGCACTGCATTATACTCAGAACAACTACGGTTGTGAACAGGTAAACATGCAGGGCCCTTTTTGCTATCTTCCTACGCAATAATGATAAAACCCCTTCTCTTACAAAACTTGCGAGTTGTTAGGACTGGCCATAGAAAACTAATCATGCACGGAAGCGGTACTGGATGGTGATATTACTGCTTCTTTAGTATTTTAATGAAATCATTCGTTAGAGCCTTTCCTTTTGATTTACCCAGATAACCTATACGATATGGGATATCGTCGATTATTATCTTATCAGTTCCAGTCAGATCAATTGAATGGTCACTGGTTTTTATACTTATATAATCTCTTCCGCCTATAGTTGTATTATTTTTAGTGAAAGTACTTAATGATATATGATAGTAATATTTCTCAAACAATTTACAAAAGTCTTTGTATTCATCAGAGCTACTTGAAAAGTCATATGTGTAAATTTTCTGATGGGGCCCATTTCTGATGTCTCTTGTTCCTTCAATGTGAATTACCTGTAGTGGCATACTATTTTTATCAGAGATCAGCGGTTTTAGCGAGATTGGTCTAAGAAGGTACAATATGATTAATAGTATAATTAATAAGCTGATCCTAAAAAATAACGTTCTCTTTTTCATAAATTTACCCTCCCAGCCAATAGCTTTGTATTTTTTTCATAAGTTTTACCCTGATTCAACATTTTTTTAAAAGGCTTATGAGTTATAATATTAGAGAATTTACAGCATTCAACTGTATATGATTAAATATAAAGAAAATATAGTTATAAAAAGTATAACATATAAAAATTTATATGACTAGTAAAATAGTTGTATCGTTATTTTGTATAGAAACCGGCATTTAATTTTAATTTACAGATTTTTATGGTAAAGGTATAATAAAAATAACAATTTGACTAATACTTACAAAAAGGTGATAAAATTATGGATAAGAAGTATACCTTCGATGAATTTATGGATATTATTAGATACCTGCGCAGTGAGAACGGCTGCCCCTGGGACAGGAAGCAGACCCATGAAAGTCTGGACAAGTATATGTTGGAAGAAGCCTATGAAAGTGTTGAGGCTATTCGTAACGGTGATAAGGAAAATCTTTGTGAAGAGCTGGGAGATGTCCTTTTACAGATCGCTCTCCATGCCGTCATTGCAGAGGAGGAAAAGGAATTTACAATAGAGGATATTATCTCAGAAGAAAGTCTTAAGATGATAAGACGGCATCCCCACGTATTTAACGAAAAGGAAGACATTGATGCCGACCAGGTGGTTCAGAACTGGGATGAGATAAAAAAACAGGAAAAGGAACAAAAAAGTACAGCAGATACCCTAAATAGTATTCCGTTGGCACTGCCGGCCCTTATGAGAGCCGAAAAGGCAATTAAGAGAGCTGCAGTTGTAACAGATACGGCGAAAACAACCTCCGAAACAACAAAAACGATAGATTGGGAAAAGGAGAAGGAAGAGGAGGTTCGAGAGGCTTTTAACAGCCTTACAAACAGCCTTTTTGACATAAAAAATAAGTGGGAAGAGAAGGATGAGAGAGGATTGGAGGAGAATTTTGAAAATATGCTGTTCCAAATAGTAAATATGTCCGTATTTTTGCAGTTAAATGCAGAAAATTCCTTGACAAATGCCACTAATAAGTTTATAAATAGATTTGTAGATATCGAAGGACTTACAGAGAAAAAACCACAAGTTTAGCCGATATACCAATGCCTGAAAAAGACATTGAGGAACATGAAAATAATCCTAATGGTTATTTTACAAATATCAATTACTTTTAGAGGAGGAGTTAAATCCATGAACAAAGCTGAATTAGTTGCAGCAATTGCAGAAAAAACCGAATTATCCAAGAAAGATTCAGAGAAAGCATTAAAGGCTTTTATTGATGTAGTTACAGAAGAACTTACAAAAGGTGAGAAGGTACAGTTAGTTGGCTTCGGAACTTTTGAAGTTTCTGAAAGACCTGAAAGAACCGGAAGAAACCCTCAGACCAAAGAGGCTATAACAATTGCAGCATCTAAAGCTCCCAAGTTCAAAGCCGGAAAAGCTTTAAAAGATGTAATCAACGCATAGGAAGAGCTAACCAAAGAAGCTGTTGTTAAGAATCGTGTTCACCTTGAAGGTAATAAAATGCCAGTAAGCGGAGAAACAGATTTTTAAAAACAGCTTCTTTTTTTGACTTCTGACTTCTAAAGGTGTGGAAATATATTTGTTTTTACATGTAATTGTACCGGCAGCAAAAGCTACTGGTATCAGAAAGGATATGAAAGGTCTTATGAGATTAGATAAATTCTTAAAAGTATCAAGACTAATAAAGCGCAGAACCATTGCAAATGAAGCCTGTGATGCAGGACGTGTCTTAATTAACGGAAAAACAGCGAAGGCTTCTGCTTCTGTTAAAGAAGGCGATATCATAGAAATCGGCTTTGGCAGTAAGGCAGTAAAGGTAAAGGTGCTGGATGTACAGGAAACAGTGAGAAAAGATGATGCCAAGGAACTCTACGAATACATCGTATAGTATTATGATTATAAAAAACAATTTTCAAGTGCTGATTTCTGCAATGAAAGCTTGTATATTTTAGGCATGAAATGAATGGTTTTCTAATATACTTAAGAGAAGTAAGTATATTAGGAGGCCTTTTTTTATGGAAGAAAAGCAGGTAATTCAAAAGTCACATAAAGTTAGTTTAAATGCCAGAAGCCAGGCCATGATAACCGGCGTAAAGGATGTATTAAGCTTTGATGCAGGTGAAGTGCTCTTAGAGACAGAGCAGGGAATCTTAATGATAAGAGGGAATGAACTCCATGTGAATCGCCTTACCCTTGAAAAAGGAGAGGTGGACGTTGATGGAAAGATAGACAGTCTTACATATTCTGATTCCAACGGATACGGTAAATCCAGTGAATCTCTTATCAGCAGGTTATTTAAATAGGCAATCATTTATAAACGGGTTTGCAATATGCACGGGTGTAAGGAGAAATTGAATGAATAAGGAGATTTGGACAGAGCTGACGTTTTTTTCAAACTGTGTGCTCTGGGGGATGTATCTGCTGATATTTTATGATGTGCTCCGTATTATCAGAAGAGTCTTTCCCAGAGGAGCAATCTTGGTGGGGATAGAAGATATAATTTACTGGACAATCTCAGGTCTTCTGATATTTCGCATGATGTATCAGCAAAACAATGGCATTATCAGGGGCTTCGCCATTCTTGGCATGTTTCTTGGCATGCTGATATACCATAACTTAGTAAGTCAGCCCCTGGTCGAACTGATTTCAGGGTTCTTAAATAAGATAAAGGGAGCTATTCTCTATGTAATTCACCTGATATTAAAGCCATTTGTATTTCTGGGGCGGGGAACCGGTCACGGATTGGCTAAAGTATTCAAACTATTTAAAAAAATTTTAATAAATATACAAAAATTCTTGAAAAAGAGTAGAAAATCTAGTAAAATAAGTGCATCTGATAAGGAAAAAGGTGGTTAATTTGAAGGGGTATAGAAGGCGCAGAAGAAAAAGGCGGACAGGCCTGATTCTTACAGCATGTATGGTGTTATCCATATGCGGAATCGTTACATACAAGCAGCAGGAGCTTAACCTGGTAGAGGCAAAAGCCGATCAGAAAATCGAGCAGCTGAATACTCAGATTAAGGACGAGAATAAGAGAGCAGAAGATATTGAAGAAAAGAAGGCCTATGTTCAAACCAAGAAATACATTGAAGAAATGGCAAGGGAGAAGTTTGGACTGGTTTATAAGGATGAGATTATTTTCAAATCAGAAGAATAGCAGGCTTGACAAATAATCTGAAAGAAGCTATAATTGTCTTCGTTGCTTTTGGCGAAGTAGCTCAGTTGGCTAGAGCATGCGGTTCATACCCGCAGTGTCGGCGGTTCAAATCCGTCCTTCGCTATTGTTTTAAGACCTAAACCATTTGGTTTAGGTCTTTTTTTGTCTACGGTTAAAAGCTTGATATTAATTGAATTGAATGCTTGAAATGCTATTAGTTATATTAACTGCTTTTTGGGCAGGCTTATGCCTAATATTAATTTCCTAAATAAACTGAACTCTCTCTAATCGATTCTTTTATGCAATTGCAGAAGATTCTGTCATAAACTTTTTGAAGAAGCAGACTAAGGTTTGACAAAGATTTCAGTTGCATAACTCTATAATACAGGACTAAACGGATGAATTGGACAGGCAGAAGAGCCATGGCTGTCTGTATATATCCTGTAAGATTAAAGGGAGGAAGCAGCAGAATGAAAGAACAGAATATAAGGAGGATATTCACCGGCTTGCTTGGTGTGGTAGTAGCAAGGGCGGTGTTCATGGGGATAAATCCTTTTGCAATAGGTTATCTGGCAGTATTGTTTATGGAACCCAAAGGACGGATACTGGCAATGGTAATGGTGGCCCTTGGAGTAATAACTTCCATGGGCACAGAAGGAATGATAAAATACCTGATTGCAATTATCGTATTCTCCATCATAGTATCTATGATAGAATACCGCAGCAAAAAGATAACGATCTGGTCCATGAGCGGACTGGCAGCAGGAGTTACAATTGTACTAACCTGCTTTTACAGTACGTTGAGTGATAATTTTTTGAACAATGTAGTTATGGGTCTGGCAGAAGGGATAATCGTCTTTGTGTCGGCATTGGTATTTCATAAAGGGCTGGAGCCGGTTTTTCACACCAGAATGAAAGGGGAGGCCTTATCCAATGAAGAGATAATAGGACTTGCAACCATCGGCGGAGTTATTATCTATGGGATACCGGATATGAATGCTCTTGGCTTTTCCCTGCCGCTTACCTGTGCGATGTTTTGTGTCCTACTTATAGGCTTTCGCTATGGTGCCGGCTTTGGTGCCGTAATAGGAGCCGCCTGCGGAATTATTATGGCTCTGCGTACAGGGGAGCTGAATCAACTGGGGCTTATGTGCATGCTTGGCATCATCAGCGGAAGCTTTCGGGAAATGGGAAGAATTGTGGATTTCCTGGCGTATTCAGGAGGCTTTTTAATCTTAGGGGAACTTTATAAAAACAGCAGGTTTAACCTGGAGGGTTTTGGGGTGCTTATTTCCTGTGCTGTGCTTTTTTTTCTGCTCCCTAAAAACTTGGTATATGGAAAAAGCATGAAAGACACTGAACGGGAGGAGGATGTATATATCCATCAGAACCTGCAGAATATTGCAAGGGGAAAGCTACGGGATTTCTCTGAATCTTTTCATAACCTCTCTTCCACCTTCCATACCTTTTCCGAGCAAAAAGAAGAACTTGATAAGCTGGATAAACGTGTGCTCTTTGACCAGTTGTCGGAGAAACTTTGTAAGGACTGCGAGAATTGCAGCTATTGCTGGGAAGGACATTTTTATGAGACCTATGAAGGTGCCTACCGTATAATGGAACAGGTGAATGAGAACGGAACCATATCTTTAAATGAAATACCCGGTGAATTTGCCTCCCGGTGTATTTGTCTGAATAATTTTTTGGAAGAAGCAAAAAGAAGCATAGAATTGGCAAGAATAAATATGAGCTGGAGTAATAAACTGGCCCAAAGCAGAGCTGCCATTGCTGAGCAGCTGGGAGAAGTAGCGAATATCATTGATGATTTTTCTATGGATTTGTATAAGCCTTCCGATGACGAGGAGAAGAGCAAAAAAATAGCCACGGAATTAAGACGTAATCATATCCATGTGAAAAAAGTTGCTATCTTTGAGAAAAGGGACGGAAAAATTGAAATCTATCTTACTGCCAAGACGGATAAGGGCCGCTGCGTTACTTCCAAAGAAGCGGCAGGCATCATTGGAAAAGCTTACGGTAAGCAAATGCGGCCTTTTGACGGCTGTAAGAAGGTGATTGCAAAAGAAATGGAAACCTTTACTTTTGTGGAGGATACGGACTATACGGTATATACAGGCTTTGCCAGAATGAATAAGGAGAAGAATCCGGTATCGGGTGATAATTACTCCTTCTTAAATCCTGATACCGGTACCTTTATCATGAGCCTTGCAGATGGTATGGGAGCAGGACAGGGCGCTTATGAAGAAAGTGAGTCGGTGATTGAATTACTGGAGCAATTTATGGAGGCGGGATTTCGAAAGGAATCTGCCATTAAGCTCATTAATTCCATTATGGTGCTAAGAGACAAAGAGGAAGGTTTTTCTACCATTGACCTATCTATCCTAAACCTTTATACCGGCTACTGTGATTTTATAAAGATGGGGGCAGCGGCTACCTTTCTAAAAAAAGCAAATGAAGTGGAGGTTATTTATTCTACTTCGCTGCCGGCGGGAATCGTTCCAAAGGCAGATTATGAAATTGTAACGAGAAAGCTCTATAGCGGAGAATTCTTAGTGATGGCTACCGACGGAGTGGTGGACTGTATACCGGGTGAGAAAAAAGAGGAATTTATTGCAGAATTTCTGAACGATCTTAAGACCAATAATCCAAAGGAAATAGCGAATTCTATCTTAAATATGGCCCTGGAACAAAACGGATGGGAACCGATGGATGATATGACAGTCTTGGTGGCGGGCTTTTGGAGCAAGGCTTGATATTTCCCATTGTTCGAGGTAAAATGATAAAAAACTCTGGAGTCATAGATGATTAATAAAGTAAAACAATATATAGAGAACTACAAAATGCTTGAAAAGGGAGACCAAATTATTGTCGGTGTTTCCGGCGGAGCGGATTCGGTCTGCCTTTTTCATGTGCTTTTAGAGCTGCGCAAAGAGTATGAACTTACACTTCATGTAATCCATATTAACCATGGAATACGGGGTGAAGAAGCAAAAAGGGACGAGGAGTTCGTTCGTGAGCTTTGCAAAAAAGAAGAGGTATCTTTTCAGGTGGTGCACAAAGACATTCCCTTATTGGCAAAAGAAGGAAGGATGTCCGTTGAGGAAGCCGGAAGAAAAGCTAGATATGAGGTTTTTAATCAGTACTTTCTAGCATATAAGTGTAATAAAATTGCAATTGCACATAATAAAAATGATACGGCAGAAACGATTCTTTTTCATATGTTCCGGGGCAGCGGGTTATCCGGATTGACAGGCATCAGTCCTGTAAGGGACAGAATCATAAGACCTCTGCTGTGCCTTGAGCGGAAGGAAATCGAGAGTTATCTGTTTGAGAGGGGTATTTCCTACCTTGATGACTCCACGAATTTTACCCTGGATTATACCCGTAATAAAATACGCTTAAAAGTCCTGAAAGAAGCAGAAGGTATAAATAGTAAGGCAGTATCCCATATTGCCATGGCCGGTGAAACCTTCAGAGAGCTTCAGGAATATGTTGAAAAGTCAGTTATCAAAGCCGCCGAGAGGATTCTAGTAAAAGGAACAGAGAACGAGATATTGCTTCAAATCGAAGAGCTTAGTAAAGAGGATGTCGTGATCCAAAAAGAGATTGTCAGAAAAGCTTTTTTCATGCTCAGTGAAAGTTTAAAGGATATAGATGCGTATCATATAACCTCTGTGCTGCAGCTAATAAAGAAACAGCCAGGCAGACGGATAGATCTTCCCTACGGAATCACAGCAATGAGAGAATATAACCATATAGAGCTTAGAACCAAAGGAAAAGACCTGTCAAAGGACCTGGAACCTAGAGAACTTCTGATTCCCGGAGTCACACCTCTTTTTGAAGAGGGAAAAAGTATAAAAGCTTCGTTACTAAATTATAAAAAAAATATGATAATTCCTCAAAGCATCTGTACGAAATGGTTTGACTATGATAAAATTAAGGATACTGTGTTAATCCGCTGCCGAAAACAGGGGGATTACCTATGCATAGACAAAGGGGGCACCAAGAAATTAAAGGCCCTTTTGATAGATGAAAAGATTCCAAGACAAAAAAGAGATATCCTGCCTTTATTAGCAGATGGTTCCCATATTATGTGGGTAATCGGAAACCGCATAAGCGAAGCTTATAAGGTGGATGAGAATACCAGGAGGATACTTCAGATAACAATAACGGAGGAAGAAGAAAATGAATGAGAAAATCAATGTACTAATATCAGAGGAAGAGGTTAATAAAAAAATAAAAAGCCTTGGAGAACAGATAAGTAAGGACTATGAAGGAAAAGAACTGCATCTTATCTGCGTATTAAAGGGAGGTGTCTTTGCAACCTGTGAACTGGCAAAGCATATCAGTGTTCCTCTTTCCATCGACTTTATGTCAGTATCCAGCTATGGAGATGGTTTTGTAAGTTCTGGAAGAGTTAAGATAATCAAAGATTTGGATGATTCCATAGAGGATAAAGATGTACTTATTGTGGAAGATATCATTGATTCCGGTAATACATTAAAGTACCTTGTGGACCTTTTAAACACCAGAAAGCCGAATAGTGTTAAGATCTGCACCCTTTTGGATAAACCGGACAGAAGAACTACCGATGTAGCAGTAGATTATGTGGGCTTCCAAATACCCGATAAATTCGTGGTAGGCTATGGTCTGGATTACATGCAAAAATACCGCAATCTTCCCTATATCGGCGTAATCGAATAATAGAAAGGAGGGGTGTTGAGTGAAAAGACAACTTAAAGGATATGGGGCCTATCTCATAATCCTTGGTATTATTCTGGTCTTATCGCTTGTTCATCAAAATATAAAGAGCAACCCTAGCAGCAATTATGAGTACAGTAACTTTTTAGAGGATATTGCAAACAACAACGTTACAGAGGTCAAGATATATCAGAACCAGCAGACTCCGACAGGAAATGCGGTAGCTACCTTAAAAGACAAGAGCACAGAGAAATTTAATGTGGCAGATGTCGGTCAGCTGCAGCAGATACTGAATGATAAGATTGTGAAGGATGGGGGAAAAGACCTGTCTTATCACTTGTATAATGTCAGTAAACCCAGCTGGATTTTAACCCTTCTCCCTTATGTTCTGGGCTTTATTGTGATAATACTTTTATTCTCCTACCTGACCAACCAGGCGGCGGGAGGCAGCGGCGGCGGAAGCAAGGTTATGAACTTCGGAAAAAGCCGGGCTAAGATGACTACCGATGAGAATAAGAAAACCACCTTTAAGAATGTAGCAGGACTGGAAGAAGAAAAAGAGGAACTGCAGGAAATCGTGGATTTCTTAAAGACTCCTAAAAAGTATACCCAGGTTGGAGCAAGGATTCCTAAGGGAGTTCTCCTGGAAGGCCCTCCCGGAACCGGTAAGACACTTCTTGCCAAGGCAGTAGCCGGTGAGGCAGGCGTACCTTTCTTTAGCATATCCGGTTCAGACTTTGTTGAGATGTTTGTAGGTGTTGGTGCTTCCAGAGTAAGAGATTTGTTTGAGGATGCTAAGAAGCATTCGCCCTGTATTGTATTTATTGATGAAATTGATGCCGTAGCCAGAAGAAGAGGAACCGGTATGGGCGGCGGACATGATGAAAGAGAACAGACCTTAAACCAGTTATTAGTTGAGATGGATGGCTTTGGTGCCAATGAAGGAATTATTGTAATGGCAGCCACCAATCGTGTAGATATACTTGATCCTGCTATCTTAAGACCCGGACGTTTCGACCGTAAGGTTATGGTAGGAAGACCTGATGTTAAGGGAAGAGAAGAGATTCTGCAGGTACATTCCAAAGGAAAACCTTTGGGTGAGGATGTTGACTTAAAACAAATTGCCCAGACCACAGCAGGTTTTACCGGAGCAGACTTAGAGAATCTTCTGAATGAAGCAGCCATCAGTGCTGCCAAGGATAACCGTTCCTATATCATCCATGAAGATATTAATAAATCCTTTATCAAAGTTGGTATCGGTACGGAGAAAAAGAGCAGAGTCATTTCTGAAAAAGAAAAGAAAATCACCGCTTACCATGAAGCCGGTCACGCTATTTTATTCCATGTGCTTCCCGATGTGGGTCCTGTCTATACCGTATCCATTATTCCAACAGGAAACGGCGCTGCCGGTTATACCATGCCCTTACCGGAGAAAGATGAGATGTTTCATACAAAAGGCGGTATGAAACAGGATATTATCGTAGGTCTTGGCGGCAGAGCAGCAGAAGATTTAATTTTTGATGATATTACTACCGGAGCTTCTCAAGATATTAAAGTGGCAACCAAAACCGCCAGAGCCATGATTACCAAGTATGGTTTCTCTTCTTCGGTAGGTATGGTTAACTATGACAATGATGATGATGAAGTCTTTATCGGCAGAGATCTGGCACACACCAGAAGCTACAGCGAGAATGTTGCCAGAATTATTGATGATGAAGTAAAAGGCATGATTGATAATTGTTATTCTGAAGCAAAAAGGCTTCTTACAGAGTATATGGATGTTCTTCATAACTGCGCAAAACTCTTGATTGAAAAAGAGCGTATTAACAGGGAAGAATTTGAAGCATTATTCCTGCACAGAAGTGAAGGCCCAGAGAACAGTGAAAAATCCCCTTTATTGGAAGGATAATAGCTGCTCACAAAAAATGAAATGAAAAAAGCAGGTTTTTATATAATTTATTATGGGGAAATAAGCAAAAAGTAAATAACAAGAAAAAAACGAACAAAAAATATTTTAAATAAATTTGATGTTTGTGCACACTTTTGGAATATATGATGTTATACTAATACACGTAAACCCCAATACATTATATAGTTTTTGCTACACCCCATAAGTAACAAAATACCTTCTCCAGAAAAAGGACAGCACTCGGAAAGCTGTCCTTTTTCTTGCCCAAAAATAATATAAGTTGCTATTTTAAGCAAATTGCTATAAGATGTTTTAACAGAACATATGTGTAATTCTCGCAATTAATCAGGCAAGTAATCCATTTGATTAATTAGAATACGATGTACCAGACATATATAAAGGAAAGGTTTGACCAGAAATATGATAAATAGAAGTGCTCTCTATAGTGACGGAACGAAGGACTACAGAATCCCTGTGGAACCAAAGGAATTTGAGAGGGTAAAACTTCGCCTGCGGACAGGAAAAGAAAAAGTAACGATAAGACTTTGCATTATAACTGTTAAAGGTGAAACAGAAACAATTTCAATGGTTCAGGAGAAAAGTGATAACTATTTTAATTATTATGAAGCCAGTCTGGAATTGAAGGATGAGCCGATTCGATATTATTTTGAGGTAAATGACGAGGATAGTACCTGTTATTATAATAAGGCAGGAAGCGTTGACAGACTTCAGGATAAGTTTTATTTTAATATTACTCCCGGATTTACAACGCCGGAATGGGCCAAGGGAGCTGTATTTTATCAGATCTATGTGGACCGCTTTTATAATGGTGACACCTCCAATGATGTGGAAAACAGAGAATATTTCTATGTCGGGGATTATGTAAAGAAAGTAGAGGATTGGTATCAGTATCCATCCGCCGTTGGAATACGCGAGTTTTACGGCGGCGATCTGGCAGGAGTGATTCAAAAGCTTGATTATCTTCAGAATCTAGGAATTGAAGTGCTCTATTTGAATCCTATTTTTGTGTCCCCTTCCAACCATAAATATGATACACAGGATTATGATTATGTGGACCCTCATTTTGGCGTAATTGAGGAAGATTGTAACCATAGTATGCCTGATGGGATATATGACAATCGAGAGGCTTACCGTTATAAAAAAAGGGTGGCAAGTAAAGTAAATTTAGATAAAAGCAACGAACTCTTAAAAACCCTGACAGCCCTGGCACATGAAAGAGGCATGAAAGTAATATTAGACGGTGTGTTTAATCACTGCGGCTCCTTTCATAAATGGCTTGACAGAGAAGGAATCTATAAAGGGGAAGAGGGTTTTGATACTGGTGCTTACTGGCAGGAAGACAGTGTTTACCGGGATTATTTTAACTTCAAAGAGCAGACATGGCCGGAGAATAAGAATTATGATGGTTGGTGGGGATATGAAACCCTTCCGAAATTAAACTATGAAGGTTCTAAGAAATTATATGAGGAGATTCTAAAAATTGCAGCCAAATGGGTATCACCTCCCTTTAACTGTGACGGCTGGAGACTGGATGTGGCGGCAGATTTGGGTCTTTCCAGAGAATTCAACCATAGTTTTTGGAGAGATTTCCGAAAGACTGTAAAAGAAGCTAATCCGGAGGCGATTATCCTGGCCGAACATTATGGAGATTCCAGAGAATGGCTCTTAGGTGACCAATGGGATACTGTTATGAATTATGATGCTTTCATGGAACCCCTGACCTGGTTTTTGACAGGGATGGAAAAGCACAGCGATTCTTTCGAGGAGTCTTTGTATAACTCCGGCACAGCTTTTGAGGGATTAATGAAGAACGCTATGGCGAACTTTCAGACCTCCTCTCTTTTTACGGCAATGAATGAGCTATCCAATCATGACCACTCTAGATTCCTGACAAGAACGAATAGAATTGTTGGAAGAACCGCAACCCTAGGTCCTAAGGCAGCGGAAGCAGGTATTGATAAAGGAGTTTTCAGAGAAGCAGTAACTGTTCAGATGACCTGGCCCGGTGCGCCGACACTTTATTATGGGGATGAAGCAGGGCTATGCGGCTTTACAGACCCTGATAACCGCAGAAGCTATCCCTGGGGCAGGGAAGATGTGGATTTGATAAAGTTTCATAAGGATATTATCCAGATTCATAAATCCTATGAGGCACTTAAGACCGGTTCCCATCTTATGCTGCATTCAGGATATGGCTCTTTGTGCTATGGCAGATTTGACAGTCAGGATAAATTTATTATAGCCCTTAATAATACGGAAGAGCCAATTGATATAAGTATAGAAGCCTGGAGAATTGGTATTAAGGATACGGACACTCTTTCAAGACTGATAATAACATCCAGAGAAGGTCACTTGCTGGAGTCTGTCATGTATTATACCAATGGCGGAATCTTGCAATTGCAGCTGCCTCCTATATCCTCCGTTATTATAAAGAACTTTGTAGAGGCTCTGAACGTCGATAATAAAAGATAGCAATTATTTGAATTTTTTCAAAAGTTTGTACAAAAACCTCTTGAAATGAAGATATGACTGTGGTATAATCTAACCTTGTCAGAAAGTTTTAGATGCCGGCGTGGCGGAACTGGCAGACGCACAGGACTTAAAATCCTGCGGGCCTAATCGCCCGTACCGGTTCGATTCCGGTCGCCGGCATGACTTCAAAAAATTTGAAGATAAGCTTAGACTCCATATTATTTGCGGGTGTAGTTCAATGGTAGAACACTAGCCTTCCAAGCTAGATACGTGGGTTCGATTCCCATCACCCGCTTTTTTGATGCCCATTTTTCCCTTGAAATGGGCATTTTTGCTGTGGGAAGTGATGGAATGACATGAAATTTGGTTTTCTAAAAAAATATCAGAGTATACTAATTCTTAACTAAAAAAAATTAAAAGAATGGATAGTTGGAAACCAAAGGAAGTAGAACAACTATGTATTCTTGAAAGGATAGTATGCTCAAAATATATAATAACAGTTTAAAATATATACTTTTTTTCTTTATTGGCGGCTTTACCTATTGCGGAATTGAAACTCTTTTTCGCGGATATTCCCATATCTCCATGCTGATAGCCGGTGGTGTATGTTTTCTTCTTATTGACTATATAAATCAAAGATACAAATATGAAATTCCCTTGGCAGGGAGAATGTTTCTTTCTTCCTTAATCATCACGGCAGTGGAATTTTTAGCGGGTTTAATCGTAAATCTGTGGATGCATTTAAATGTTTGGGATTACTCGGCACTTCCCTTAAATGCCTGGGGGCAGATCTGCCCGCTCTTTAGTCTGATATGGTTTGTATTATCAGCACCTGCAATCTGGGTGGACAATTATTTGCAGAATAAAATAAGCAGTACCAAAATGACAGAATAAGACATATTTTCTTTTTATGGTACATGTGTTAGAATAAGCATAAGCCACTACTATGGTAGTGTGGGCTTATGCTTTTTTGATTCTTGGCGCTAAGGCGCAAGATAGCTAGCTAGAAAAATACGATGGCAGAATGGCGGTTGTTTGTGAAAATCTTATTGGTAGGAATTAATGCAAAATATATACACTCAAATTTAGCAATACGCAGTTTAAGAAACTATGCATCTCCCTATAAGGAGAGCATTTCCTTGGCAGAATATACGATAAATCAGTACACCAACGATATACTAACAGATATTTATAAGCAAAAACCGGACTTTATCGGGTTTTCCTGCTATATCTGGAATTTTGAGATGATTAAAAAGCTTGGCAGGGAAATGAAGAAGGTACTTCCCCATACCAGCCTATGGCTTGGAGGACCGGAGGTTTCTTACGACCCGCTGGAAGTGATGGAGGAACAGCCCTGGATAGATGGGATTATGTGCGGCGAAGGGGAGGAGACCTTTCTGGAGCTGATGTATCATTATATTGGCGGAAGAGGAGTTTTACAGGACATCAGAGGCATCTGTTATCGGAGAGAGGATGGCAGCAAAAAGCTGACATTCCCAAGAAAAGAGATGGATATGGATGCGATTCCCTTTCCCTATGAAGAGCTTGCAAGTCTTGAGAATAAGATAATCTATTATGAATCCGGCAGAGGCTGCCCATATTCCTGCAGCTATTGCCTTTCCTCAGAAAATAAAAAGGTGCGTTTTCGAGACCTTAGCAGAGTGAAAGAAGAACTTTCCTTTTTTCTTCAACATAAGGTACCTCAGGTAAAGTTTGTAGACAGGACTTTCAACTGTAATCATCACCATGCGATGGAAATCTGGAGGTTTTTAAAGGAAAATGACAATGGAGAGACTAATTTTCATTTTGAGATAGCGGGTGAATTATTAAAGGAAGAGGAACTGGCTTTATTAAATACTCTGAGAGAAGGACTGGTACAGTTAGAGATAGGAGTACAGTCAGCAAATGAAGTTACTCTGGATGCAATCAGACGTAAGATGAGCCTTGACAGAATCCGAGAAGTAGTTGATAGGATACAAAAGGGGAAGAACATTCATATTCACCTGGATTTGATTGCAGGTCTTCCTTATGAAGATTATAGCTCCTTTAAAGCCTCCTTTAATGAGGTATACTCCATGAAACCCGACCAGCTGCAGTTAGGGTTCCTTAAGGTACTGAAAGGTTCCTATCTCTACCAGGAAAAAGAGAAGTGGGGTATTGTATACCAGGAAGAACCTCCCTATGAAGTTCTATATACGGACTGGATTTCTTTTGATGAGATTCTCTTGTTAAAACAAGTAGAGAGTATGACAGAGATATATTACAACAGTGGACAGTTTGAGTACACACTTACTTACCTGATGCACTTTTTTGAGACGCCTTTTGATTTCTTTATGGAACTTGGGAACTTTTATGAACAAAAGGGATTATTCTCTCTCAATTCCTCCAGGATGGGGAGATATGAAGCTCTTCTGGAATTCTTTGAAGCTAATAGAAGGGAAAAGGCAGGAGAGGAATCGGAAAAGGACGTTGAGACATTAAAACAGCTTATGGTACATGACCTTTACTGCAGGGAGAAATTAAAGAGCAGACCTGCCTTTGCAGACCCCTGTGAACAGTATAAGAAGCTATATCAGGACTTTTACAGAGACAGAGATAAGCTTGAGAAGTATTTTGAAGGACAGATTTCAGATGCCCAGGAGATAAAGGGCAGCCTGCATATTGAGCATTATCCCGTGGACCTCTATCGCAGTGCAGAACATGGGATTACAGTATCCGAAGAGCAGTTTATATTATATGATTACAAACATCGTAATCCCCTTAACAAACAAGCCAGACAGATACAGCTGGATTGGAAAGGATGTGACTGTTAATATGGCAGCGAAAAGAATAACAAAGCAGGAGAAGGAGCGGATAACTAAGATACTTTCTCTGCTGGATGAACACTATACGACAGAATACAAGTGTTATTTGGATCATGAGACTCCCTGGCAGCTATTAATTGCCACAATTCTAAGTGCCCAATGTACGGATGCAAGGGTTAATATGGTTACAAAGGATTTGTATAAAAAGTACCGGAGTCTGGAGGATTTTGCAGCAGCGGACTTAAAGGAACTGGAGCAGGATATTCATAGCACAGGATTCTACCATAATAAGGCGAAGAATATTATAGAATGCGCAAAGACACTGGTAACAGAGTACGGGGGCATTGTTCCCAGTGATATCGATGCCCTTACAAAACTTGCGGGAGTAGGCAGAAAGACAGCCAACGTTATCAGGGGAAATGTATATCATGAACCTAGTATTGTAGTAGATACTCATGTGAAACGTATATCCGGTAAGCTTGGTTTCACAAAAGAAGAAGACCCGGTTAAAATTGAATTTGAGCTAATGAAGATACTGCCGAAAGATCATTGGATTTTATATAATCTCCAGATTATAGCACATGGCAGAAGCATCTGTACTGCCAGAAATCCAAAGTGCAGGGAATGCTTCCTGTTCAACCTTTGCAGATGGGAGGGTAAGAACGATGAGTAAAGAAGACAAGATAACCTCCTTCGTGTGTTTTGACATTGAGACAACCGGCCTTTCCCCGGAGGAGGACTACATAATTGAAATCGGTGCAGTCAAAGTAAGGGAAGGCAGAATAACGGAGTATTTCAACGAACTGATAAAACCGCCGGTGGAGCTGCCGGAAAAGATAACGCAGCTTACGGGAATTACAGAAGAGATGCTTTTAACGGCTGAGAACCAGGCTAAGGTAATACCCAGATTCCTGGAATTTGCCGGAGATGATATCTTAATGGGGCATAATATCATGTTTGACTACAGCTTTATAAAAGTGGGGGCGGAGCGCCTTGGTATACCCTTTGAAAAAAACGGTATTGATACACTTAAGATCAGCAGAGGTACCTTAAGCGAAGGAGAAAGTAAAAGCCTTTCGAATCTTTGTGCACGTTATAAGGTGGTTAATCCCAGTGCCCACAGAGCTTTTCATGATGCCAAGGCCACAGCTGTGGTCTATGCCCATCTGTGCAATGAATTCTTTGCTGATTACAGCAAGCTTTTTATGCCGGCAGCTTTAAATTATAAAGTGAAAAAAACACAGCCTATTACTTCCAAACAAAAAAATTACTTGAATGATTTGCTAAAATATCATAAGATAGAGTATATAGCTCAGATAGACGAGTTAACAAGAAGCGAAGCATCCAGGCTGATTGATAAAATTATCCTGAACAAAGGCAGAATAAACGAAGTGTTTTGAATAATACTATCATTAGAGAGTGTATGAAAGGAAGAAAACTATGAACTTTAACAGCAATAAAGTTAAGAAAACAATATCAACGATTATCGTAATTATTTTGGTGTTGGCAATGGTAGCACCTATGATTATTAATTTAGTATTTTAGTGGTATGTTTTTTTGAGATACATAAAAATCTCTAAAATATGAAGAATAAAGACCATGAAAAATTGCTAGCAGAGGAGGATAAGAGATGGTTAAAAGCAAAAATATGATAAGAATGATGTTTTTAGTTTCATTATTCCTATTATGGGCTGGCAGCTTTACAAAGGTTTTTGCTGCAGATGAGAATGAAGTAATAACGAATGGAGTTTTTATAGATTCCGTAGATATAAGCGGTATGACAAAAGAAGAGGCTGCGAAAGCAGTAGAAGATTATGTGAATACACTGAAGGGAAAAACAATAACCGTTGATATTAAAGGTGATAAAGAGCAAATCACAGCCGCAGATCTGGGTTTTTCCTATAAAGAGAACAATTATATTGAAGAAGCTTTAAAGATTGGTAAATTCGGAAATCTGATAGAGCAGTACAAGGAATTAAAGGATACCCAGGAAAATAAGCTCACATATAAGTTGGAGTTTTCCATAGATGAGGCTAAATTAAAGACATTTGCCAAGAAGAAGCTTTCCAGCCATAATGCAAAGGCAGTGAATGCAACGGTAACCAGAAAAAACGGAGAGTTTGTTTATACGGATGAAATAGTAGGGCAGAAGGTAGATACGAAGTCTACCATGACAGCGATTAAAGATGCTTTATTAAATAATTGGACAGGGGACAATATCGGTATCAGCGCTGATGTAAAGGAGCAGGATCCCAAATATACCAGAGAGATGGTTGAAAAGTGTGATACAGTACTTGGAAGCTTTCAGACAACTTATGCCACCTCCTCAGAAGACAGGGCAGCAAACCTTGCAAATGGTGCAAAACTTATTAATAATACCGTCTTATACCCGGGAGAAGTTTTCTCTGCTTATGAAAAGCTGGCACCTTTTACTACAGCAAACGGATATTATCAGGCCGGAGCCTACTCAAACGGTAAATTGGTCGATTCCATCGGAGGCGGTGCCTGCCAGGTAACTACTACACTTTACAACGCAGTATTATATTCAGAGTTGGAGGTTGTAGAACGCTCCTCCCATTCCATGACCATAAGCTATGTTGATTTATCCAGAGATGCTGCTATTGCAGGAACCTGGAAGAATTTAAGATTTAAGAATAATACGGATGCGCCGATAGTTATTGAAGCCTCCACTTATGGCAGAACCATCTATTTTAAAATCTGGGGTCATGAAACCAGGGATACAAAGAATAGAAAGATTAAGTTCGAAACGGTTATTTTAGGTCAGAAGCAGCCTGGTGCGGATGTAGTAACAAAAGACCCGAATCAGCCTACCACTTATGAATATACTACACAGTCAGCCCATATCGGATATACGGCAGCACTTTATAAAGTAGTATATGAAAATGGAAAGGAAGTAAGCCGTAAAAAAATAAATTCCAGTGTATATAATCCGTCACCCAGATATGTAACTGTCGGTACCAAAAAGGTAGAAGAACCGGATAAAAATGCCGGAGGCGATAACAAGGATAATGGAAAGACATCTTCTTCCGGAGAAGTAGAAGAAGTACCTACATGGTCCGGAGACAGCAATAACAACAGTACCACCAATGACAATACAGGAAGCGATTCCCGCGACAATAGCGATAGTACCGAGGAGGATGGTTCAGGCTTTTAATGAGTCCCAAACTTGGTGGGTTGCTGCATAACAGAAGCTTGTTATGCAACAACCCCTTTTCGCAATCAAGAGACAAAATTTATCGTCAGGAAAGAGGCTGCTATGCAGATTGGAAAAGTATCAGAACCGATATTAAAGCGTTCTGTGTTAAAACAATTAAATCATAGAAGAGATGAAGTGCTTTTAGGTCCTGGCATTGGTATAGACTGCAGTGCTGTTGGTATAGCGGAAGAAGAGGCTTTTTTACTTACCTCTAACCCTGTAACCTATTATCAGGAATTGCCTGCAATGATTGCTGTACATAGTGCTGCCAGTGACATTACGGCAGCAGGAGGTGAAATGATAGGAATCCTCCTTAACATTCTATTGCCTGAAGGTTCACCGGAAGCTTTACTGCAGAATATGATAAAAGAAACTGAAAAGCTCTGTGAACTATATCATGCTGAAATCATGGGAGGCCATAGTGAAATAACCTCCAGTGTTAATCAACCGGTAATAACTGTGACCGGAGTGGGTAAGATACGTCGCAGCAGGGTTACCGCATCCGCGGGCGTCCTGCCCGGAGATGAGATTGTAATGACAAAGTGGGCAGGTCTTTTAGGCACTGCTATCCTTGCCAAAACACATTTAAAGGAACTTACAACCAGATATAATAAAGATTTCATCGAGAATGCCGTTGAGTTCTTTCAGCTTTTGCCAACGGACAAAGAAGCACAGCTTTCTGAGAATTCAGAGGTAAAACTTATGCATAATGCATCGGGCGGAGGAATTTTTGGCTGTCTTTGGGAATTAGGTGCTCGGACTGGGTTAGGATTAACCGCAGATTTAAACAAGATTCCAATCAAACAGGAAACGATAGAAATCTGTGAGTTTTTTGATATTAATCCGTATCAGCTCCAAGGAGGCGGTTCTCTTTTACTGGTAACCGGGAAAGGAAATGAACTGGCAGAGAAATTATGCGATAATGGCATACCGGCGGCTGTTATCGGAAGATTTACACAGGATTTAAGCAGGACAGTACGGAACCAGGAGGAGAAACGATATCTGGAACCCCCGAAGAGTGATGAACTTTATAGAATTAAAGTTGTAAAATAATAAATCGGAAAAATATTGGAGAGGACGGGTAAACTCATGTTAAAAGAGAAGATATTACAAGCGATAGATAAGAATAGTAAACTTACACCACAGGATTTGGCAGCTATGTTAAATTCCACGGAGGAAGAAGTTGAAGTTGCCATAAAGGAATTGGAAGAACAGTCTATCATCTGCGGTTATCCAACCTTAATCAATTGGGACAATACAGAGAGTGAGAAAGTAACAGCTTTAATTGAGGTAAAGGTGACACCGCAGAGAGGTCAGGGTTTTGATAAAATTGCGGAAAGAATCTATAAGTTTGATGAAGTGGAATCTGTTTATCTCATGTCCGGTGGTTTCGATCTTACGGTAATCATCGAAGGAAAGAGTATGAGAGAAGTTGCTAATTTCGTATCCAGTAAATTGGCACCTATGGAAGCGGTTCTAAGTACTGCCACCCATTTTGTTCTGAAGAAATATAAGGAACATGGACTTCCCCTTGTTCATGAAACAAAGGATGAAAGGATGCTGATTACACCGTGAGAGACCCATTATCAAAGAAAGTTGTAACCATAGAGCCTTCGGGCATACGTAAGTATTTTGATATTGTCAGTGAAATGAAGGATGCTATATCCCTTGGTGTGGGAGAACCCGATTTTGATACTCCCTGGCACATCAGAGAAGAAGGAATTTATTCTCTCGAAAAGGGAAAGACCTTCTATACCTCCAATTCCGGTTTAAAAGAATTGAAAATGGAAATCTGCCGTTATTTAAGCCGTAGATTTGACCTTTATTATGATTATGAACGAGAGGCTGTCGTAACAGTAGGCGGCAGTGAAGCCATTGATATTGCTCTTAGGGCAATGTTAGATCCCGGAGATGAGGTATTAGTTCCTCAGCCTAGTTATGTATCTTATGTACCCTGTGTGGTATTAGCCGGCGGAACGCCTGTTATCATTGAGCTGCAGGAAAAAGATGAATTTAAGTTAACAAAGGAAAGCCTGATAGAGAGTATAACAGACAAGACAAAGGTATTGGTGCTGCCCTTTCCCAACAATCCAACCGGCTCCATTATGACAAGGGAGGATTTGGCGGAGATCGTACCGTTAATTATCGAAAAGGACTTACTTGTTGTATCCGATGAAATTTACTCAGAACTTACTTATGGCAGCAAGCATGTATCCATTGCCGAATTCCCCGGTATGAAGGAAAGAACCATTGTAATTAACGGTTTCTCCAAGTCTTATGCCATGACGGGCTGGAGACTTGGTTATGCGGTGGGACCTGCAGTTATTATTGAGCAGATGATAAAGATTCACCAGTTTGCCATTATGTGTGCACCGACCACCAGCCAGTATGCGGCAGTTGAGGCCCTTAAAAACGGGGATGGAGATGTGGAAGTAATGAGAGAGGCTTATGACCAGAGAAGAAATTATCTGGTAAAGACCTTTAATGAAATTGGTCTTACCTGTTTTGAACCTTATGGTGCCTTTTATGTTTTTCCCAGCATTAAAAGCCTTGGTATGACCTCCGATGAATTTGCCACAAAGCTGTTATTGGAAGAAAAGGTCGCTGTGGTTCCGGGTACAGCCTTTGGCGGCTGCGGAGAAGGGTTTCTTCGTATTTCCTATGCTTACTCCATTGACAATCTAAAGCATGCCATGGAAAGAATTGAACGGTTTGTAAAGAATCACCGCAGATAAGAAAAGAGGATTTAAAAGATGAATATTGTATTACTGGAACCGGAAATCCCTGCAAATACGGGAAATATCGGACGTACCTGTGTTGCAGCGGGAGCAAGGCTCCACTTGATAAAGCCCCTTGGCTTCTCCCTGGATGAAAAGGAGATAAAGAGGGCAGGACTGGATTACTGGAAGGACCTTGATGTGACCATATATGAGAACTATGAGGACTTTCTATCTAAAAATCCCGGAGCCAAGGTTTATATGGCGACAACAAAGGCTTTAAAAGTGTATACGGAAGCCGCCTATGAACCGGACTGCTACATTATGTTTGGTAAGGAGAGTGCCGGTATACCGGAAGAGATTCTCTTAGATAATAAGGAGAATGCTATCCGGATTCCCATGATGGGAGATATCCGCTCCTTAAACCTTGCAAATTCGGTAGCAATTGTTTTATATGAGGCATTAAGACAAAATGACTTCTCCGGTATGCGCCTTGCAGGGAAACTGCACCGCCATTCCTGGGATGAGGCATAATAAAAACAAGCTATCCTCTTTATAGGGGATAGCTTGTTTTTATAGAAACCCTCCGGTGCGGGGCAGTGTGAAGATAAACTCTGTTCCGACGCCTTGGGTACTGATTACATTAATATTCTCGTTGTGTGCAGTAATGATCTCCTTCGTTATAGATAACCCAAGACCTGTACCCTTCTTATCTTTTCCTCTGGACGCGTCGGTTTTATAGAAACGCTCCCATACCTTATTAATACTTTCTTTGGGTATGCCAATTCCATAATCCTTTACGGATACAAATACTTTATCACCCTTTTCCTGTGTGGAGATTTTAATCGTGGAACTCTGGTTGCTGAATTTGATTGCATTATCCAGGAGATTATAGAGTACCTGCTGTATCTTACCCATATCCGCATCCACCAGAGTTACCTTATTGGAGAAGATAAGATTAAGGGTTATTTTTTTGTTCTTGCAGATTCCTTCAAAAGTCTCAGCGGTCTTCTTAATGATAAGGTTAATATCAAAGGAGGTTACTTCAAGAAGGATACCCTTGTTCTCAAAACCATTTAAGGTTAGAAGACTGCCGGTTAACTTCGTAAGCCGTTCGGTTTCAAAGAGTATTATACCCAGATACTTGTCTTTCATCTCATAAGGAATTGTGCCGTCCTGTAAGGCTTCCGCATACCCCTTTATAGAAGTTAGAGGGGACCGGAAATCATGGGAGATATTAGCGACGAATTTCTTTTGATAATTGTCTAAGTTTCGGATTTCACCAGCCATAAAGGAAAGTGAAGTAGCCAGCGTACCGAATTCATCGGTGGTATTTACTGTGGTAGGGTAGGAATAATTGCCCTTTGTATACTCTAAGGCAGCTTTATTCAGCTTCTCCAACGGAAGTACGGTTATAAAATACAAGATAGAAAAGATAATGGCCTGTATGATACAAAATATCAGAAGGCACAGATTGAGAGTGTTTGTAAAGGATAAGCTGCTGTTATGTATTTTCTCCATACTATAATGGATGACTACATATCCTCTTACCTGATAATTAAATAACACCTTATAAACAATACTTACCATTGGCTCAGAGAGTACTTCCTGCAAACGGGAAGAGCTTGGAAAAGATTGAAATAAAAAATCAGAATCCAAGGAATAAATATCGATGGGGTTATTCCCAGTATCTGGAGCGGTATCAGAGATTACAATACCATTCTTATTGACGATCCAGATACGGGAATCCAGCATAATAGCCATAGCTTTTATCTTCGCAGTCAGATCCGTAAGGGATAGATTCTGATTATAAAAGTCAGCCATATAATCGTTGGAGATAGAAAGAGCCTGGGTATAAAGCTGCATCTTCTTTTCTTTCACCAGCATCTGCTCATAGTGCTTCAAACCATAGGTATTAAGCAGCAGAAACATAAATACTGCCGAAATAAGATATAAAATTACAAGTTTTACGAAAAGGGACCGCTTCATACTCTTTCTCCATCTGTTATTTCTTTACGTCAAATTTATATCCGATACCCCAAACAGTAGATAGGCTCCAGGAGGTATGGTCTTTAATCTTTTCACGCAATCTTTTTATATGCACATCCACCGTTCTGGTATCACCGATGTATTCATAGCCCCATATGTGATCAAGAAGCTGCTCTCTGGTAAAAACCTGATTAGGGTGGGAAGCTAAGAAGTAGAAGAGTTCCAGCTCCTTCGGAGGCATCTCTATGGTATTTCCATAATAAAGGACGGAGTAATTGCTTTGGTTAATAATAAGGTCGGGATAAGCCACGTAATCTCCGGTCTGCTCGGCAACCTCTGCCACAGGGGAAGTCTGTTGGGGAGCCTGGTGAAAACGTCTTAACACAGCCTTCACTCTTGCTACCAGCTCTTTTGAATCAAAGGGTTTAATAACATAATCATCAGCGCCTAATTCAAGACCCAATACCTTGTCAAAAATCTCTCCTTTTGCAGAGAGCATGATGATGGGAACGGATGAATTCTTTCTGATCTCACGGCATACTTCATAGCCGTCAATGCCAGGCAGCATCAGGTCAAGAAGAATCAGGTTAGGCTGATATTCTGCAAACTTTGTGATGGCTTCTTCTCCGTCATGGACCATAAGAGTATCGAAACACTCCTTGGTAAGATAAAGTGAGATAAGCTCTGCAATATTTACATCGTCATCTACGATAAGAATTTTTTGCTTGGCAACCATAGAAGACTCCTTTCTACTGTTTAAATTCAACTACGGTAACTCCCTGACCGCCTTCACCAAAAGCACCCTCTCTGTAAGACTTTACATATTTGGTCTTCTTAAGGTGGGAGTGTACGGCATTGCGAAGAGCACCGGTACCGCGGCCATGTATTACTGTTACCTGGGGCAGATGGGACAGGTAGGCGTCATCTAAATATTTATCTAATTCTGCCAATGCTTCATCCACTGTTTTTCCGATTAGATTAATCTCCGGGCGGATATTAAGGGTTTTGGAGAGTTTAATCTTGCCGCTGCCGGTTTTGGTGAGATTAGGACCGGTAACATCCGGTTCGTCAATTAATTCAATATCACTGATATTTACCTGAGAGCGAAGAATTCCCATCTGCACATACAAATCACCTTTGGCATTGGGAAGAGTGCTGACAGTGCCTCTTAAATCCAAGCTGATTACATGGACAGCATCACCGATTTTAAACTCACCGGGCTTCGGAGTTTTAGCAGATTTTCTTTTTCCTTTTATAGCAAGCTTACTTTCGGAGGCTGATAGTAAGTCTCTGATCTTACCGCGTTCATTCTCCATATCCTTGCCAAGACCGCCTTCCATACCCCACTTGTTAAAGTTCTTAATTGTGCGGTCGGCAACATCCTTTGCTTCCTGGAGTACCTTTCTGGCTTCTTCATTGGCTTCAGCCATTATACGGTCTTTTGCTTTTACGAGCTTTTCGTTCTGCTGCTCTAAGCGTAATTGGAGGTTTTTTGCCTGCTCTTTCAAGGAAGCGATTTCTTCCTTCTCTCTTTCGATCTCCAGACGGTTCTTTTCCAGGTCTGATATAACATCTTCAAAGCTCTTTTCCTGAACACCTATAAGGTTCTTCGCATCCTCTATGATATAATCCGGAAGACCTATCTTGGAGGAAATTGCAAAGGCATTGCTCTTGCCGGGAATTCCGATAAGAAGCTTATAAGTGGGGCGAAGTGTCTCAACATCAAATTCACAGGAGGCATTGCTTACTCCCTCCGTTGTAAGGGCATATACCTTTAGCTCGCTGTAGTGTGTAGTTGCCATGGTACGGACATTTTTTTTATGAAGGTAGTTTAAGATAGCCATTGCAAGAGCCGCACCTTCTGTCGGATCTGTTCCGGCACCTAATTCATCAAATAAAACAAGAGATTTATAATTTGCCTTCTCCAGAATAGATACGGTATTCGTCATATGGGAGGAGAAAGTACTTAAAGATTGCTCTATACTCTGTTCATCACCGATATCGGCATAAACTTCTTCAAAGACTGCAAGTTCCGAGCCGTCAAAGGCCGGGATATGAAGACCTGCCTGACCGAGGAGGGTAAAGAGGCCTACTGTCTTTAAGGATACCGTCTTACCGCCGGTATTAGGGCCGGTAATTACCAGCAGGTTAAAATCTTTTCCCAAAATAATATCGATTGGTACAACTTTCTTCGCATCTATCAATGGATGGCGGCCTTTTTTGATATTTACGATACCTCTGTCATTAAATACCGGCTCCGTTCCTTTTATCTGCTTGGAAAGGGTGGCTTTGGCAAAAATAAAATCAAGCTTTGGCAGTACTTGAATATTATTATAAAGTTTTTCACTGTGTGCACCTGCCTGCTCGCTTAGATCTGCCAATATGCGTTCGATTTCCTGTATTTCCTTGATTTCCAGTTCTCTTAAATCATTGTTTAGCTTTACAACTGCCATAGGCTCAACAAAAAGGGTGGAGCCGGAGGAAGACTGGTCATGAATCATACCGGGGAACTGGCTGCGGTATTCCTGCTTAATAGGAATACAGTATCTGCCATTGCGCATGGTAACGATATTCTCCTGAAGAATATTTTTCGAACCGGTAGAGTTCACAATGGAATTAAGCTGCTCGTGAATTTTATCATTGGTCTGCTTTAAAGACCTGCGGATGCTTTTTAATGCAGGACTGGCATCATCGGCAATCTCTTCCTCACTTATAATACAGCGTTTGATTTCGTTATTCAGCAGTGTTAAAGGTTCCAGGGAAACAAACATTTCTTCCAGGGAATCTGCCTCCGTAACAGCGGAACCTCCATCCACACCATCCTTCACGCCATAGGCCCTGATTCTTGCGGTGGCGTCCAGTACGGAGCTTAAGTGCAGTAATTCCTGAGCACTTAGGGCTGATCCTACTTCTAGTCTCTTTAAAGAGCCGCGGATATCGTGAACACCATAGAAGCCAAGGCTTCCCTTTCGTAAGATTCGGGAGAGGGCATCGGAAGTTTCCTTCTGTGTTTTTCTGATTACATCTATATCACTTACAGGTAAAAGGCTGTTACAAAGGGCTTTTCCAAGGCCTGAACCTGCAAAAGAGGATAACTTTTCTATCATTTTATAATATTCTAGGGTTTTTAGCGCTTTCTCGTTCATAGGAACCTCTTTCTTAACTCGAATTCATAAGGCTGCACAGAGATTGACTGTGCATAAAATACGCCACACTCCTCATTTTACCTTATTTCGGGTAAAAATAAAACCATAAATTTGAAAATAGAGGAGATGCTGGTGTTTGTTTACAATTCATTCATACAATGTTCATAAGTCCATGTTACAATATATTTACGGATTGTCCATAGGGAGAAAAAAATTGAGACGTTCTGATTTATTCAAAGTCAGTTATCGGATACAGCATCATAGATTGAATAACCGGAGAGAATTAAAGATGTCAGAAGATAAACCCAATAATGATTCCAATGAATATCTATTTATACAGGAACAGGTATCGTCCAGAAGAAGAAGCAGGAAGACACGTATGCTTATCTCACTTCTATGGACGATTATTTTAGCTTGTGTGTTCGCTGTAGTGGCAACATTAGTATTTTACCTAGCTAATCCTATTATTGTAAAGATTTTAGGAGAAGGGGGAGATAAGAAAACCGTAGAATTTCCTTCCATCACCCCGGGAGCAGGAGATAGTCCTGCCGTATCTCCTACGCCAACTCCATCAGCAACCCCTACGGAAGCAGCTAAGGGCGAAAATGGAAAAGATAACGGCAAGAATGGTACAAAACCTGGAATCACATATATTGAAACCCATGTGTCAGCTGATTTAAAGGACCTGAATAATATCTATTATGAAATCAGGGAAGTGGCTACAGGAGTGAACAGCTCAATTGTTGACATTACCAGTACAAGTAGTAAGGTTGACGGTTTGAATGAGAACGAGAATTATGATGTTACAAATAATACAACCGGACTTATATTAGCGAACAATTCAGTGGATTTATTAATTCTGGTAACCTATGATAAGATAAAGGATGCCAAGGATATCAAGCTTCAGATAAACGAAGATTTATCTGTTAAGGCCAGAATACAGGATTATGATAAGGATTTGAATCTGGCAGTTCTAGCGGCAAGCCTTGAAGATATACCGGATGCTTATGAGGAAGGCCTAAAACCAGCTGAGCTTGGTGAATCTTATTCTCTTATTGTGGGCTCACCTATTGTAGCACTTGGAAGTCCTAACGGATATGTGGGGTCAATGGAACTGGGCATTATATCGGGCATTAATTATGGTACCTACATAACGGATAATAAAGTTGATTTATTTACCACAGACATCACCGCCAATGAAAGCAGTGATGGAATTGTTATCAATTTAAGCGGTGACGTTATTGGAATCATTACCAATAAGCTAAAAGACCAGGGAAAAGAAAATGTAAGCACCGTGATTGGCATATCAAAAATAAAGAAAACCATCCAGGCTATGGTAAACCAGACAGAACGAAGTTATTTCGGTATAAAGTGTACGGATATGACAAAACAGGCTCTAGAGAAACAAGGCCTTGACAATGCTGTCTGTGTAACTGAGGTGGAGAGTAATTCCCCGGCACTGGATGCGGGTCTCCAAATAGGAGATATGATAACTCAGGTAGGTGCCAGTCCTATTAACAGTGTGGCAACTTTTAATAATGCCATTACAGAACTAAGTCCAAAGGATACCGTAGTAGTTACGGTACAGCGTATGACGAAGGATAAATTGAAAGAGGTCAAATTATCCGTTGTCCTTGGAAAAGTAAATGACAAAAAATAAATTTGCTGATTTAGGCAGCAGATGTATTATAAAGGCAACCGGATAGTTTGGGAAACTGTCCGGTTGCCTTTTGCGAAGGGGATTCCAGGTTCTGATAGGAAAGCGGTTGAAATGGCGGCACGCATGGGTTATAATGAGTCATACAATTGCCGGAAGTCACAAAATATAAGACTTAACGGTTAAAAAGGAATTGTATTCCTAAGTGTGATATTAGAAAGAGGTCAGGATGAGATATATAGGAGATTTAAGAGATGGGGATATGATATCAGAAACCTATCTTTGTAAAACGAAACAAGTACTGAAAACAAAAGCCGGAAAGAGTTATTACTCTCTTCTGCTGCAGGATAAATCCGGAACACTGGATGGTAAGGTATGGGAATTATCACAGGGGATAGACCATTTTGAGAGCATGGAATATATTCATGTAGATGGTCAGATGGTAAATTTTCAGGGAGCGCTCCAGCTTAATATTAAAAGAGTTCGCAGAAGCCATGAAGGCGAATATGATCCTTCGGACTTTGTTCCCACCACCGGAAAAAACATCAATGAAATGTATAGCGAACTGTTAAAATACATCAGTAAGGTAAAAGAACCTCATTTACGACAATTATTAGAGAGTTTCTTTGTGCAGGACACTTCCTTTGCAGAACGTTTTAAGAAGCATTCTGCTGCAAAAAGTGTTCACCATGGTTTTGTGGGAGGACTCTTAGAACATACACTAGGGGTAGCTAAATTGTGTGATTATTATGCAGATCATTATCCCTTGATTAACAGGGATTTACTTATTAGCGCTGCTATATTCCATGATATTGGCAAGATGGAGGAATTATCAGTATTTCCGGAGAATGATTATACCGATGATGGTCAGCTATTAGGGCATATCTATATCGGAACAGAAGTCATCGGAGCAAAGATTAGGACAATGCCTGGATTTCCTGTGGCATTAGCATCACAGCTAAAACATTGTATTCTGGCACATCATGGAGAACTGGAATACGGCTCCCCCAAGAAGCCTTCTATTATAGAAGCAATGGCTTTAAACTTCGCGGATAACACTGATGCGAAGCTTCAGACGATGACCGAATTCTTAAACAGCGGTGATGAGAAAGCAACCTGGCTTGGTATGAACAGACTCTTTGAAGCAAATATCAGAAGAACCATTTTCTAGTTGAGAGCTTAACGAAGAGACTACCAATAAATTGAGTTATTTGAAAGGGATTAACATTGAAAGAAGATACTATCTTAAAGAAAAATGAAGAATGTATCATACGCATAGAGGACATGGGCAATGACGGAGAAGGTATCGGCAAGTACCAGGGCTACACTTTATTTGTAAAGAATGCGCTGGTAGGAGATACCGTTCGGGTTCATGTTATGAAATGTAAGAAAAACTATGGCTATGCCAGGCTAGTGGAAGTAATAGAGCCCTCCCCTTACCGTGTGGAGCCAAAGTGCAAAATTGCTTTTCAGTGCGGAGGCTGTACTCTGCAGCATCTTGATTATGAAGAGCAGCTTCGAAGAAAGCAGAAAAAGGTAACGGACTGTATCGAAAGGTTGGGCGGCATTACAGAGGGATATGTAATGGAACCAATCATAGGAATGGAAACTCCCTACTATTACCGCAATAAAGCACAATTCCCCGTTGGAATAAAAAACGGTAAGCTTGCAATTGGTTTCTATGCTGGAGGCTCCCATACCATTATTGATACAGAGAACTGCTGTATTCAGGCAAAAGAAAATGAGGATATCATCAGATGTGTTCGGAGCTTTCTGGAAGAAGAGAGAATCAGCATTTATAATGAGGAGACTCATGAAGGGCTTATCAGGCACATATTAACCCGTGTCGGCTTTGTAACGGGAGAGATTATGGTATGCCTGATTATAAACGGAAATGATTTGCCGGGTAAAGAGAAGTTGGTTAACAAGTTAAAGGATATCAAGGGAATGACAAGTATTTCCCTGAATATTAACAAAGAGAAGACCAATGTTATCCTTGGGAATAAGATAAAGCCTCTATGGGGAGAACCTTATATCACGGATTATATCGGAGCAGTAAAGTTTCGCATCTCACCGCTTTCCTTTTATCAGGTCAATCCGGTTCAGACAAGAGTGCTATATGAGAAAGCACTGGAATTCGCTGGTCTGGAGGGCAATGAAACCGTATGGGATTTGTATTGCGGTATCGGTACGATTTCCCTCTTTCTCGCTGCAAAAGCAAAGAAAGTGTATGGGGTAGAGATTATTCCCCAGGCAATCGAGGATGCCAGAGAGAATGCACGGATTAACGGAATAGAAAATGCAGAATTCTTTATAGGAGCAGCAGAGGAAGTATTGCCTGAAAAATTCGGGCAGGAAAAGATCTATGCCGATGTAATTGTTGTGGATCCTCCAAGAAAAGGCTGTGCAGAGAGTCTTTTGGATACCATTGTCTTAATGGCACCTAAGAAAGTAGTTTATGTATCCTGTGACCCCGCAACTTTGGGAAGAGACCTGAAATATCTGTCAGCTAGAGGGTATGAGCTTAAGAGAGTGCAGGCGGTTGACCAGTTTGGGCATACAGGGCATGTGGAGACAGTCTGCCAACTTTGTAGTAAATACAGTAGCTAAAATAAAATATAGCAGCAATATTGTTTGATTTGCCAACCAAGTGCCAACATAATTATTTTTTGGTTGGCAAATCAAGATTGACTGCTTTTTCAAATATATCTACTGTTTCTAAAGACATTTTTTCGGTAGCTTTTACATAAGTATCCATTGTTGTTGCTAATCGAGAGTGCCCTAAACGTTGCTGTACATCTTTCATGTTTGCTCCACTTTCAATTAAAATTGTTGCATGGGTATGCCTAAGCGAATGAAAATTAAATTGTATTCCTAAATCGTAATTAATAACTCTTGAACAGTAACGAGATAAATCCGGATTTACCAATGTTCCGTTATCTTGAGTACATAAAAAGTCTACTATTTCATCAGTTGTTTTATATTCTATTGAATTATCATATCCATAAATCATATTACTTTTACTAAAATAATATTGTTTATAAAATTCTCCATATTTAATTCTATTTTCTAATTGCCATTTTCTATGCTTTTTTAAGGAATCTAGCAACTTATCTCCAATTGGAACAGTTCGATATGATGAATAAGTCTTAGGAGTTTCTAGATACCACTTCTTATCTGCATGCTTTACAATTATTCTATCAATAGTTATTTTTCTTCCTTCAAGGTCAATTCTATCCCATGATAAACCAGTGCATTCTGATATTCTAAGTCCTGTATAAAAACATATCATAAGAATAATATAGTATTGAGACCCATACGGAAATCTATCTATTATGCTATTGAATTCTTTCGCCGTAATAACCTTATGGTCGGTCTCAACTTTTTTAAATGCACATTTAGGCATTTTTACATAAACCATTGGATTTTCCTTAATAAATTGCCCTGGTTCTACAGCATAATGAAACGCTCCTGATAAAACTCCAAGTATATTGCTTAGATAATTTTTGCTTAAACCCTTAGCATATAGTTGATTCATGTGTTGCTGAAGCACTTGTGCTGTAATGGCGTTTAATTTAAATTGTCCTAAATAAGGGTCAATATGACGATTAATTATATCACCATATATACGCTGAGTATTGGGCTTACATTCTATTTTTACGTAATTATTCATCCAATATTCCATATAATCAGCTATAGATATTTGTTTTGGTTCAAAAAAAAGCCCTGCATTATTATATTCCTGCAGAGCAATTCTCAATGCGGCTTCTGCTTCCTTTTTAGTTCTACCGCCTACTCTTTCTATTCTTTTTCTTTTTCCGTCTACGCTTGCCGATTCAAAAGAATAATACCATTTTTCTCCTCTTTTCCTTACGTGACCTTCCATAGTTACCTCCTTATTTCTTATTTGATCTCATAAAATTAATAAAATTTACAATGTTAGATACTTCCTCTTCTGTTAATTCTTCTTCTTTTATATCTAATTTTTCTAATGCTTCATAAAGAGGCGATATTTTAACTTCTTCTTTTTGAGAAGTTGTCCATCCCATTAAAAAAGCAGGAGATACACTGAAAATCTCGGATAGTTTCTCTATTTTATCAGATGGAATATTAGTCACTATATTATTTTCATATTTGTGAATTGTCTGCTTAGTTGTATTAATATATTTGGCTAACTCCTCCTGAGTTATCTTTCTTTCCTCCCTTAGTTCTTTTATTCTGTCCCCGATTGTCATTTCTTTATCTCCTTCATAATTAATGTAAATTTATGTGTTTATTATATCATAAAATTCTTATAAGTCAACAAAAAAATCACTTGACAAGTTACTTTATGGTGATATAATAAAAGTAACCTCACAAGTTACTATATTGGTTAAATAAAATATGAAAGGAGGAAATTGTTTGATTAAAGTAAATGAACTCCGAGGAATCATTGCAAAGAACGGATTAACACAAAGTCAAGTAGCAAGAAAGCTTGATATTGTTCCACAAACATTTTATGAAAAAATGAAAAAAGGAATCTTCGGAAGTGACGAAATTAGTGTAATGATTAAAGAGTTGCACATTGAAAACCCTATGGATATTTTTTTTGCAGATGATGTAACTTAATAAGTTACTATAGAGGTGAAAATATGGATGATATGGTATTAACAGTAAAGGAAGTATCAAAGATACTTAAAACAAATCCGGCATACATATATGAACTTATTAAGTCCGGAAAACTTCCAGCATTAAAACTCGGAAGCATTAGAGTAAGAAAGCAAGCTCTTGAGCAGTTCTTGATTGATTATGAAGGGAAAGACTTGTCTGATATTAACGATATTACAGAACTTAAAAGAGCATAGGAGAAAGGAGCAAATATTGAATAATTTAGTTTCCATTAGCGGAAATGATGTATTCACAAATAGTAAAGTAATCTCAGAAGGTACAAATAATCAACACCATGCAATCAGAGAAATTATTAAAAAGTACAAAAATGACTTTGAAGAGTTCGGGACTTTGCTCATTTCAAATGAGGAAAGTACAGGTGGTAGACCTACTGAATTATTTCTTTTGAACGAGGAACAAGCCACATTACTTATGACTTACCTAAGAAACAGTGAAAAGGTCCGTAAGTTTAAAATTGAGTTAGTAAAGCAATTCTACGAAATGCGTCGCTTCATCCTAGAGCGACAATCCAGCGAATGGATAGCAACCCGGTACCACGGAAAGTTAACCAGAAAATCAGAGACTGATACTATTCAGAAACTGGTAGAGTATGCAAAGAGCCAGGGAAGTGAACATGCGGACATGCTGTATCTGACATATTCAAAGTTAGCGAATGGGATCGCAGGTATTAAGAAAAGGGATGATGCCACGATATCGCAGCTTAATAATTTGGAGCTGGTAGAAAATATCATATTACATGTTATTGAAGCTGGAATCATGAGAGACAAGCATTACAAAGAGATATACCAAGACTGCAAGGGCCGGCTGGAATCATTTAAGGATATTGCTTATATAGGACAAGCAGTATAGGAAAATATAAAATATTTAACATTCCACATAATAGAAATGACTACATATCAACTAACCCATTAAAGAGAAAGGAGGAAATCAGATGTTCATATCAAAGAAAAGATGGCAGGCATTAGTTTTTAGGGTAAATGAACTGGAGAAGAAATCAACCGCTACTACATTTTCGAATGGAGAAGTCGACTTACAGGGATTAGCAAAAATGGTTGAACGAAATGGAATCCGTAAGCCGACTGGAATGTAATTACTTTGATTCAAGGTATTTAATGATATTCTTTCTAAATTCATCCATTGTATAGAAAGTTTGTCTGGCTAATTCAACTATATCTCCTTCGTTAACAGGTTCTTTACCACCTTCTTTGTAGCAAGAACGAATCTCACTTGAATAAGCAATTAATGAATCATTAAGTAATTTATCTAGTTCTTTAGTAGTCATAGTGTCTCCTTTCATTTGTACTAGGCCCGGCAGCCTGTAAGGAGATTGTACCACAATATAACAAAATATTCCATAAGGAGGACAGGCAGTGAAAAAGAAAGCCAAAGAATATTTAGAAATTTTCCTACAAGCATTTGTACTTGGTGCTGGATTATTAACCGGATTGGTAGTTGTTAATTTAATACTAAAATTATTATAAGGAGGACAAGCATGTTTACAACACCAGTACTTGTAACATTGATAATATGCTTAACCATAGCGTATTTATCCACAATAAGCAAAAAGAAAGAAAAATAAGGAGGACAAATTATTGAATTTATCAGATGCATTAGTAATTTGTGTCTTAATCATTGTATCTGGAGCTGTAGTATGGAAGTTCCTATATTTATTCAAATAAGGAGGACAAGCATTGTATAACCATGAATTATATAAAATAGGAGACAAAGCTAGAATCACGGCTAATACAACTAATCATAAGTTTTTACTGGGTGAAATTGTAACAATTACATCCGTTAGCGAATTAGATGTGGATGCAGCACGTAATGAAAATGGAGAGTATTTTATTTCTCACCGTGACATTACTCTTATTAAAGATGAAAAGCAATTGAATGAACTCATATCAATTAATTACGACACAGATAATCCTACAGTATCTGCCAGAGAACTTTATGAAACTCTTGACTTAGAAGAGAGATTTTCAAAATGGTTCGAACGAATGACCGGATATGGATTTGAAGAAGGAAAAGATTATACCCCGTACCAAATGGTACACCCCCAAAACCATCAAGAATTACTTGATTATCACCTAACTATTGATGCTGCAAAAGAAATTTGCATGCTTCAGCGCACAGAAAAAGGTAAGCAGTGCCGTACATATTTTATTGAATTAGAAAAAGCATGGAATACACCAGAACAGATCATGGCCCGTGCAATGAAAATCGCAGACAGACAGATAGCATCATTAAGAGAGGTTAACACAAAACTTCTTATTAAGCAGGAAGAGGACAAGCCTAAAGTAGTTTTTGCAAACGCAGTTATGATATCTGACAAATCAATACTTATCGGAGAACTTGCAAAAATCATAAAGCAAAATGGCATTGATATTGGTGAAAAAAGATTATTTGCATGGATGCGTGAGAATGGTTACTTAATCAAGCGGCAAGGAACTGATTATAACATGCCTACTCAAAGAAGTATGGAATTAGAATTATTCGTTGTAAAAGAGACAGCTATAGTTCATTCGGATGGACATGTAACGGTAAGCAAGACTACAAAAGTAACCGGTAAAGGCCAGCAGTATTTTATTAATAAGTTTCTTAGTAACAGGAAACCAATAACCAAGTAAATATAAGCGATATCGCATAGAGAAGGAGAGAAAATGACTAAGGCAGATTTAAAAACAGGATACAGAGTACAGCTTAAAAATAATCGTACTTATATAGTTATCAAGGATTGCGATACAAATTTATATGAACATCAAGACATTGTCTTTGCTAATTCGAATGGTTTTGTTGTTGGTGATGGATATGATGATAGCCTTAAAAGTTATAATGATAGCAATTACGATATTTGTTTTGTGTATGATAAGCCAGGCATGCGAAATTTATTAATCCTTTCAGAAAAAGGTATGTTGTTATGGAAAAGAGAATCTATAAAATAAATGACAATTGAAGAAATACAAAAAGAGCTTGGATACAAAATAAAAGTTGTGGAGAACAAAAATTAAGGAGGAATCATGGGAGGTAATTTCAAAATCAGAGTAGTGGAGAATATCGGTGCAGAAAGTGAATCAACATTTGGTGTTCCAGGAACCATTCTTTATGTAGTAAATGGTACATTAAGAGATTTTGAAGGATACATTTGGGAAAGTAATTTTCAAAATCTTGATGAAATACATAAATTTTTTAACCATTCAGCTATAGATGATTGCTTTGCAACTAAATTTGAATTAGTAGAGGAGGAATAACAGTGAAATATACAATCAGCGTAGAAGAAACATTGGTATACAGGCATGAAATAATCTTAGATGTAGAAACCATGGAAGAGGGAGAAGAAATAGGAAATTCACTTTCCAGCGCTTCATATGATGGATTTGAAGAAGTCGCTCATATGGCAGAATCTATGTCGGCTAATGAAATTGAGGTGGTTATTGATGGTAGCCCATCGTCATTTATTGAAATTCTATAAGCTAATTCTTGCACTAATCCAAGTCATATTAGGAGCTGCAATGTATGGACAAGTTGATAGTTTGTATTTCGATAAAATCACAATTTCTCAGTTCTTTACATATGAAATCGTATTATTAATCACTATCTGCATCCTGCAACTAATTAAAGAGGCTGTAAGTACTCGCAATACTCACAGCCGGTCGAAAACTAATAAAAATAATCTATTGAAATAATAACAGAAAGAGAGGATTTGTCAAGTGGAAAAATTCTTTACAATTAAGAAAGAAAGTGAGTTGTATAAAGACTACTTTCAATATCTGGATGATTACAAGAGAAATGCAGAGATTTTTAACGAATTTGCGGATAAGCATAACATAGAAGCAAGCAGGTTCATCCCTTATAAAAAATATCTCCTTATTGTTCCTACAGAGAGGGATAAAGACAAGTTCCGCGAAGATTTTACACAAGAATACGGAGACGGAGGTCTGAGACAGTTCAAAGTACGTTCGGAAGTAGGCAAAGCTTGGACGGCAACAATGAGCGATATTAGGCCAGCGCATAAACCCACTTATTTCGGACTTGTACACGTATATGGTCATTTTACTGAACGATTATTTAATATCGGTGATGTATTGTACGGCTCCATAAGTGCTAATGGATCTTTTGAATTACATAGCTGTATGGAAGAGATTAAAGCTTCTGAGTTTTATAAAATCATAGAGGATTACAACTCCGAACATTCAAATAGTTAAGAAAGAGAGGTTTCAGTATGGAAAAATTATTATCAGTTTTTAACCTTTGCAAAGAAGCTCGTGAAAAAGGGTTTATTACATCCATAAGCTACAACGGTGATGTTGTTGACCTATACCATCAGGAACCCGTCACTTACAGAATTATTATACATATCTCCACTTATCCCAAGTTTGGTTATACTGGCCTTGACGAGATAGAGAGGTATTTAAAGGAGCTGATTGCATGATACCGGATAATTACAGCGACTTTGAATCCTACGAATCTGAAATTGACAGGCAGGAGCGCAGGCGGAAGAGATTGGAGCAAGAAGAAGATATAAACCCAAAGGATTTACCGTTTTATTATGACCCACAAACTTATATTGAATTAGGAGGAAAGAAACCGTGGAAGAAACAATAATTTCATTACTTAACAATACCAATATACCTGGAATTGAAAAACTAATTAACTGGATGAAAATTAACGGATACTTTACATCGCCATGCAGCGGACAGCACCATCTTTCAAAAGAAGGTGGACTTGCAGAACACAGCCTAAATGTATTTGAGTATATGTGCTGCTTTTGGAAGGCAACAAATAGCAAAATAGATTTTAATAGTATTGTCATTACTTCATTACTTCATGATTTAGGAAAGGCCGGACAATACGGTAAGCCTAATTATGTAGAAAATATGATATCTGATAGAAAGGGCGGATTTAAACAATCTGAAAATAAACCATATGTTACAAATCCTTTATTACTCAGCGTTCCGCACGAAGTCCGTAGCATACATATAGCATCACAATTTATTCAGCTAACAGAAGAAGAGAACTGGGCAATTCTAATGCACAATGGTATGTATGGAGAATTTAAATATACTCTTCAAGGAAAAGAAACTCCGCTTTATCTTTTACTGCATTTTGCTGATATGTGGTGCAGCCGCGTGGTTGAAAAATCAAATGAGGAGGTAGAGGAATAATGGGATTGGTTTTTAGAACATTAATGGCTAGTGAAATTGATGTAAGAATAGCTACAGTTACAGAAAAAGGTATATCATTACTGCTTTACAAAGATGCAAGATGCGACATGAATATTTTGGATGAAACCGTAGGTTCTTACAATTGGAAAAGAGATCATACCAGGGATAACGCAAATTGTATTGTATCTATATGGGACAATGAAAAATCTCAATGGATAAGCAAAGAAGACACCGGCACAGAAAGCTTTACAGAAAAAGAAAAAGGACTTGCATCTGATTCATTTAAGAGGGCTTGTTTTAATTGGGGTATTGGAAGAGAGTTGTACACGGCTCCATTTATATGGATATCTTCAGATAAATGTAATATAACATCATCGGAATTTCAAGGAAAAAAGAAATATACATGCAAGGATAATTTTTATGTATCCCAGATTTTTTACGATGATGCGAAAAACATTGAAGCTTTAGCAATAAATGATTCAAAAACAAAAAAGAATGTTTTTATGTTTGACTGCAGAAAGAAAGGCTGATGCGAATGTATGAGCTGGCAAATATTAAAGCTTATAAAGTATCACAGGACGGAACCTATTTTAACATCTTTATACCTAAACGAAATCTTCAAGAGACTATAGAATCAAAGAACATTCGACAGTGCGGTGTATGGCTTGATGATGGTAGACTTATCACCGCGGAACAGCGCAAAAAAGCATATGCAACTATGGCTGACATATCAATTCATACCGGTTATCTCCCTGAAGAATTAAAAGAATGGCTTAAGTACCTGCATATCTCGAGAACCGGTTGTGATTATTTTAGCCTATCAAATTGCAGCGTTGATAGAGCCAGAGAATTTATAAACACCATATTGGATTATGCAATTGAAAACGGTGTTATTTTAACCGACTTGGCAATCAACAGAACGGATGATATTAACCATATATTATATGCTTGCCTTAAGAATAGTAAATGCGCTGTATGCGGTTTAAAAGGCGAAATACACCACTGGGATGCGATAGGTATGGGACAGGACAGGAAAGTCTATGACGATACCGAAAATCGCAAGATATGCCTTTGCAGGACACATCACACCGAAGCACACACGATAGGCCGCGACAGGTTCGAAGAAAAATACAAAGTATACGGAATTAAGTATAATGCTTAACCCTATACATAGAAACTAATTAATCAGTGCCGTTTAATTAAGCACTTACTTGTAGGTCAATAATGTATAGCATGTCACGATCTTATATTGCTGACCTCTTTATCCGGTGGGCTGAGCCTGGCCCTCCGGGGAAAGGAGAATTAATGATATCTTTTGAAATACCTGGACCTCCACAAGGGAAAGCAAGAGCCAGGACATTTTTTAATAATAAATCAGGACGCATGGCAAGTATTACCCCAGAAAAAACTGTGTTATATGAAAATCTTATAAAATTATGTTACCAGAAAAATACTAATTACATATCTGATAAGCCTTTAAGAGTATATATCAAGGCTTGCTTTGAACCAGCAAAAAGCACATCAAAATCTAAAAGAATAGAGATGCTAACCGACAAAATAAGGCCGACTAAAAAGCCTGATATTGATAATATAGCAAAAGTTGTCCTTGATGCATTAAACGGAATTGCATATAAGGATGATACACAGGTTGTAACACTTGAAGTAAGAAAGTTTTATAAGCCTTTTGCCTGTGTGAATGTTGATATTGAAGAGGTTGGTGATTAGATGTTGGATGAAAAAGATAAAAAGTATTACTGGCTTCGTCTTAAGAAAGATTTTTTTAAACGGCATGATATACAGATAATTGAGAACATGCCTAACGGTAAGGATTACGTATTATTCTATCTCAAATTGCTTGTTGAGAGCGTAGACCATATAGGAGAACTAAGATTCTCGGATACGATTCCATACAACGAGCAGATGCTTTCTACTATCACTAACACTAATATTGATATTGTTCGTTCGGCCATGAAGGTATTTACAGAGCTAAAAATGATAGAAATACTTTCAGATCAGACAATATTTATGGCTGAGATAGAAAAATTGATAGGCAGTGAAACCTATTGGGCAGAGCAAAAAAGGAAAACTAGGTCAAAAATAGGACAATGTCCTAACAATGTCCTAGAAATGTCCGAAGCAAGTCCAACATGTCCAAGTAAGAGTATAGAGATAGATATAGAGAAAGATATATATATAGATAAAGATAATAAAAAGAATAGTAGTCGTTTCACTCCACCTACACCAGAAGAAATTAAATCATATTGCATTGAACGTAATAACAGGGTAGACCCGGAAAGATTCTTTGATTTTTATTCTTCTAAAGGCTGGATGGTAGGAAAAAACAAAATGAAAGACTGGAAAGCTGCTGTTCGTAATTGGGAGAAAGATAGTAAGGGGGTGCAGAATGTCGGATATAGAAAACCAGGTCCCGGTGACGGAGTTCGAACAACTACTCCAAGAGTTGGAGAAAAGTCACTTAACGAGCTTGCAGCCGAAGCCGGAATCGAATAAATGCCCTTACGGATGTGATGAAAACGGATTTATCTGGACAACGGCACAGAACGGAACTGATATGGCAAAAGAATGTGTATGCAGAAAGAAAAAGGTTGAAAGCAAAAGAATCACTTTTGCAAATATACCGGATGCATTCAAAGGAATGATGTTAGAAAACTTTCATAATGACATATACAGGCAAGATAATAGCCGTAGGGATATTAATATACTCTTAAAAGCTATTAGGCTGTATTTGGAGCAAATAGAGAGCCACAAGGCTACAGGAAAAGGGTTGTACATATACAGCGATGTAAAGGGAAGCGGCAAAACAAGAATGGCTGCCAGTATTGCGAATGAATTAATGAAAAATCATGATACCCGGGTAAAGTTTGCTACATCAAGTAAGATTGTGCAGGAGATAAAAAACACATTTGATAAAGAGACTAGGTCATGCACACAGTCAGAATTGATATCAGCCTTATGCACCGCGGAAGTATTGATAATTGATGATTTTGGAATAGAGAAGATATCTGATTTTGTCAATGAAAACTTCTACAACATCATTAACGAGAGATACAACAATAATAAAATCACAATATACACCAGTAATTATTCTCAACAGGATCTTCCGTATGAGGACAGAATAAAAAGCCGAGTAAAGGAAAAGACATTTATTCTTCATTTCCCGGAAGAATCAGTAAGGGATTACATAGCGGACAACGACAATGTGAATTTGATTAATGGATTAAGGAGGAATTGATATGAGATTATTTAATGTAACAGATACAGAAGAAAATAAATTAATAATGCAAGGCGCCACAATACCAATGTTAGCAAGAATGTGGGGACTGGAGCCAGGTTATTTAACATCCGCAGTCGGATTAGGAGAAAAAGTTAAAGGAAAATATCTCATTGAACCTATAGGACTTAGAGAAACACCATCTAATAGCATGCCTGTAACATTATGGCATGAATGGGACAAGATATATGAGATAGCCGGAATGATAAGAAATGGCAAGGCACGAATAGTAAGTGAACGTGTTAAGGGAGGTTGGAGGAGGCATACGGAGGTAATCGGATGAAATGTCAATACATAAACCCAACTCCGGTCCAGTGCTTTAATTGTCAATATTCTGATTGCATCCGGGACGAAGGACAAGATAACCGCGATAAATATAACAGGTATCGCTCTGAAAACTCAGAGAAGGAAAGAGAACGTGACAGAAATCGGTATCCGGATGAAAAAGAAATAAGAATAAAACGTAACAGTGAATGGCAAAAGAATCACAGAACGCAACGTAATGCTTATATGCGTGAAAGATATTGGAAGCAAAAAGCAGAAAAGGATAAGGTGAAGTAGTTCACCGGAAAATAAAAGAAAGGAGAATGAACGGTGAAGAAAAAACCAGAATTAAAAGAACCAGAAGTTAAAATATGTTCGTATTGTGGAATTGAAGTGATAGGATCCTATCAATATATCAAAACAAAAAGAGGCAGTGAATTATACATCTGTTCAAAATGTGTGAATGAGGTTATGAAGACAGCAAAACGTTGAACGGTTAGGAGGAAAGAATGAATACAGAATTAATGTTTAGCAGTAAGACAGATGATTGGGCAACTCCGCAATGGTTTTTTGATGAATTGAATAAAGAATTTCACTTTACCCTGGATCCTTGCGCAGATGACCAGAATCATAAATGTGATAAATATTACACCGTTGATCAAGATGGATTAAAACAAAATTGGAGTGGAGAAACAGTATTTTGCAACCCTCCTTATTCAAAACCAGAAAAACCATGTAAGCCTAATTGTAAAAAGAAAAAATGCCAACAAAGAGGACATCACATAACTGAGCATAAACCAGGTCAAGTTGATTGGATAAGAAAATGCTATATAGAAAGTCTTAAACAAAATACAAAAGTTGTGATGCTGATTCCAGTAAGAACTGATACAGAAGCTTTTCACAAATACATAAAGGATAATTCAGAAATCAGATTTGTAAAAGGACGGTTAAAATTTGGAGGATGCGATGATGCAGCACCATTTCCCAATATGGTAGTTATATTTCATTGAATGGTTAGGATAACCGGGAAGGAGTTATGTATTATGCTGTTTAGTAAAGAAACACAAGAATTTATGACAAAGGTATTTACAGAAGCAAAAGAACTTAAAAGAGGTGGTTCCAAGGAAACTGAATGTATATGCGGTGGAACATTACATATTGGTAAATCTGGATATAACGGACATATACATGCAGCTTGTGATAAATGCAAGAGAAGCATAATGCAATAGAAAGGCGGGATAGAGGAATGAATAAAGAGATAGAACATGCAATTGAGGATTTGAAGTGGGTAATGGAAGAACCAAATTACAGAATATTGGATAGGGAAGACATAAAGGAAATTTATCCATTAGCCATAACCGCCCTAGAAGCACAGCAAGCCGATAGGTGGGTGCCACTATGGAAGAAAATGCCTGATAATTATTCTGAAGTATATGTAACTACTCAAATCGGAGAAGTATATCATCTGTTTTACTCAAATAATCAATTCCGCTTTGGAAATTATAGTAGCGATTTAATATGCCACAGTACAATTGATTGGATGCCATTTTACATTCCAAAGCCCTGGAAGGAGGAACAGTCATGTTAACTCTACCAATCAAGAAGAAATGGTTTGATATGATTCTTTCAGGGGAAAAGAAAGAAGAGTATAGAGAGATAAAACCATACTATACAAATAGATTCAACAGCTTATTTAGAATGTATCCAATTGATAACCCGATAGGAAACGATACAAACCTTATAGCTTTTAGAAATGGGTATTCAAAACATTCTCCTTTATTTGTAGCAAAATGTTATTTAAGTAGAGGAACCGGTAATCCAGAATGGGGAGCTGAACCAGGAAAAGAATATTATGTTCTTAAGATATTAGAGGTACATCCATGAAGCGCAGTAATCCAGAATTAAGACAGCCCTCCGAACTAAAAGCCAATGTAAGAGGAGCCTACGGAGAATATATAAAGCATCCAAGTAAAGTTAGTAATGTGTTTACACAGAAGCCTTGGTTGGGCGGGAAGGAAGAGAAGAATGGAATTAAATAATAAATTTAGAGCACTCACAAAATACAATAAAGAGTGGGTATATGGATTACCAATGTATGATTACAGATGCGTGGCGGGAAAAAGTGAATCAGTGTTATGTATTCAGGAGTCTTCAGATACTGCAATTAAGTTGAAGTATGAAATAATACCAGAAACATTATGTGAATCCACCGGACTTAATGATAAGAACGGTAAAGAGATATACGTAGGAGATATTGTACAATGTCTAGAAGTAAGCGACCACCGAACAAATGAGTACATATCAGAAGTATATGAGGAAGAGTGCGAAATATTAGTACATGATTCAAAATACAGCGATACTCCACTTGCTATATTCTTCCCACATAAAAATCAGATACCATTAACTGAAATTGAGATAATCGGAAACATTTATGATAATCCAGAACTATTACAGGAGGTAGATAAGTGAATAAGGAATACAACGATAAAGCAATAAAAGCCAGAAACGAATTAGTAAAAGGGCCAAGATGGGATAGAGAATCAGAAAAATATATATGTCAGCATTGTGGTGGTGTAGTTCCGGTTGGGGTAATGATGCATGGATATGATTGTATTGATTGCGGACTTCCAATAAATGAAAGGTAGGGTATCCAATGAATAAGGATAAGCTTAATGCATACATCAATCAAAGAAAATATGAAATACATACAGGTATAAATGCGGCGGTTGGCTCAAAGTATGAGATTGAAAGAAGATTAATGGCCAATAGACTTGATGAGTTACTTGAATTAGAAAAATTTATCCAGTCAGAGCCGGAAGAAACCTGCATTACCCTTCCTTGCAAAGTAGGAGACACAGTTTACATTATTGAACAGTGTTGCAATATAGAAGGAAAGCTTGATGGAACTTTATGGGACGGTGGAGGAGGATATGGAACAGCGACTGGATATTATTGCCCATATGAAGATAGATGCCCACATGATACTGATGATTGCGATATGTCAAAACAAGATAAAGCGGTTTTTGAAGATGAAGCTAAGCAAATCATAATAGATGAAAACTACATAACAATTATATTTGAAAATTGTAACGGAAAATATGCAAGTGATTTTGGTAAAACAGTCTTTCTTTCCAGGGAAGAAGCACAAGAAGCAATTGAAAAGGCAGGTGAATGATATGGAGAGATTAACAGATAGAAGCCGCGGCGGATATGGAATTTTAAAGGACAAGGGTAAGTTAGAACTTGCATTGAGTAAATTAGCAACTTATGAGGATACAGGCTACGAACCACAGACTATTAAAAACCTTGATAAGATATGCAGGGACCAGTCAAATTCAATTATTAGACATGGATTAGAAATGGAAAAGAGATATAACGAGTGCGAATACTGGAAATCACAATCTATCACAGATAAATCAAAACTTGGTATTCTTCGTTATTATTTCGAAAAGCATGGAACTACACTGGAACAGGTACTGGAAGATTGCAAGACTATGTTTCAAGATACCACTTGCACAGAGAATAGTAAAATGTGACAGTACATTCATTTTGGATATTATCAACCATGTAACAGCACCGGAAGGAACGGCCCGTGTTTCGTATTAAATCCTTGGTATATTTGACACCGGTAATATCCATCTTAATGTAATTGTCACTTTCATCCTTTAAGCGGACAGTGACTGGCTTAATGTCTCCCAATGGATTAAATACAACAATAACATCAACAGGTTTACCAGTTGGACTTAATCTTATTTCGTTATCACGTTGAAAATACATGGTATCACCTCCTGGTTGATATTATACAAACAGATGTTTGGAAAAGCAACAAGAAAATAAAGTAAATTGCACATTGACAATCACATACTGGTTAGTGGATAATAGGTATAAAAGGAGCGTGATAGGGTGAAGCAAGAATGTATACTATCTACAGCACAAAAAGCCTTGATTGAAAATTACAATATGATTATTTGCTCATTTCAAAAAGAGTATTTGAAGAGAGCAGAAAAAAATCCGAGAGATGCAGAAATAATACTAAGAGATATGTGTCGTGATAAAAGCATATTGGAACTACAAAGTAAAATAGCAGAAGTATATTATATGTCAACGGGTACTAGAATTATCGCTGAAAATTTTGAAGAAACAAAATTATTAGAAGAGGTATTAAAACACACCACTAACCAATAATCGGTTGGTGGTTTTTTATTGCAAAGAAAGGAGTAGTAAATTGTTTAAATATTATGTTGCATATGCATATGAAAAAGGATTTGGGTTTTGTGAAATAACCAGAAATCAAGAAATAGATAACATTGAGGATTTAATGGATGTAAGAAATACAATCATGGAAAAAGGAGAAGTAAAAGGCGTAATAATATTAACCTGCATATTGTTGCCTAATAAAAGAGATAAGGCGGTAAATAAGGATGAATAATTGCGATGGATGTGAATGCAGATACTGTTATTACAATTCGGATTGCGGATATTGTGATAAGTGCGATGGAGTAAATTCTTATAGTGATTTATGCAGACAGCCATCAATGCAGCAACCGGAATGGTTGGTGAACCATGAAAAATTGTGAGCGCTGTCATTTAGAAGATACTAACGAATGTAAACACTGCCAAGATGAAGAGGAGGAACGGAGGATTAAGGATGAAGATTGATGAACTCAGAGCAAATATAAAGTCCCGGTATAAAGTCGGACAAGTAGTTAATATGCGTAGACGGGATCCAAATACAGATAAAATAACGAAGCGGTTTAAAGTTACGATAAAAGGCTTTTACACATATTTTATATTAACTGAAAAGAATGGTTTCCGTGAATGCTATACATACTCTGATTTTAAAGAGTTAACCAGGCTGGAGAAGGGAGAATGACTATTGCCAAATAGAAGAGAGTTGAAACTAGATGATTATGGTATATCCAGTAAGAGATATAAAGAACTTTGCGGATTCTGCGAACAATACAAAGAGTGGAAAGATGAACTTGAATTTAAAAAAGATACACTCAAGAGCAAAAACATAACAGATATGCCTTTAGCTACATCTGGAGAAGATGCCACGCAAGTTTTAGCAATCAGAAGAATTGACCTAGAAGAAAAATGTAAGATAATCGAAAAAACCGCAAAGCAAACAGATGAGTATTTAGCACCATACATAATCAAGTCTGTTACAGAAGAAGTTCCATGCTGGTATCTTGAGGAAATAATGGGTATGGCTACATGTAGAAAAGATTTTTATGCAGCTAGAAGATATTTCTTTTTTCTCCTTGATAAAAACAAAAGATGACCACCGCAAGGACGTGAAAATGTGAGATAATAAGTTCATGAAAGTATGCAGATAGGGTAGCTCCCGAAAGATACAAGCCTTAGTATCTTCTGCATACTTATAATTTAAAGGCGATTACGGAAGGCGGTAAACATGGGATACAAAGAAGCAAAAGAAGACAATATTAAAACCAAAATTAATCAACATACAAAAAATACACAGTATTACCCGCTATGTGATTGTTGTGGAAAAGAAGTAATGTCATTAAGCTATATAAGAGGAAAGAAATATCTTTGTAAAATATGTAAATTAGAAAATTATATGTCGGACAAGGAAGAAAGAACTGAAAATAACAGGGAAATAAAAGAAGCAAAGCTTGAAAAAGCAATTGAAAGAATAAAAAACCATACATATAATATTGACAAATATAGAAACTCTATTGACACTATCAGAAAATACTTACACAAAGATGGCTGGTTTGATAGTACAGAAGAAATTATGGTAGCTATAGAGTTATGCAAAAACAAAATAAAATTTAATCATCAGATACAATTTGGAAGATATCGCGTTGATTTTCTGCTGCCAGATGAAAAAATAATATTAGAGGTTGATGGAACTATTTTTCATACAAAAAATACAAGGGAAAAAGAACTGATAAGGGATAATCGTATAATTCTTAGCCTTGGAGCTGAATGGGAAATAATTAGGATAACAGATGAAGATATCAACAGAAATATTACAAGATTAACAAAAGCCATTCGAAAAGTAAAGTCAAAGCGCACCGAACTAAGAAAAGAATACAATGGATTATTACCGGAATGGTATTCAGACAAGTCAATATAACTTACAGTTTATTATAGATAGACACCTCCTTGACGTTGCGGAACATGCGAAAACCGATACTGTACCACGCAGGACAAGTCAATCTCTTTGCATAGCGGTTGCATCGAAAGGTTGATAGTGGATAATAAAAGCAACGTCCGGTTTCTGCCGGTTGCAATAGTGGAAGAGGTCTGAAAGAGCGACACCAGCCTGCGGGTATGGTGAATGACGGAGGCGACTATAGGAAGCAGACCATAGTATCGTGATTTGTGTGGGTCTATTCGATACTGACAGCCGGAAAGACGGTTATTCTTGCAAGAATATAAAATTGTTTGGTGGCGGAATAGGTAAACGCTTAATCGGAAGAGGTACTTCCTAAATACCAAAAAATAAACCAAGTTGGTAATATAGGGTGCAAATCCCTATCCAAACAATAATATGGGATATTAAATAAACTACAAAAGTGGTTTTTGTACGGGGCTAGAATAAAACTGGCTCCTATTTTTTACAACACAGCCTTTAACAGGCATTATATAAATCACAGCCCTATAACGGGCATATAAGCGCTTAGTACTTAAATGTATTAGGCGCTTTTCTAATGAAAGCAGGTGATAAATTGCAAAGTATAAAAGTAGAGCTATCCGAACAATTACAGTCAATTGAAATACATACACTGGCAGATTTACATATGGGTGATAAGCATTGTGATAATAAGCTCATACAAGAGCGTATAAGGCTCATACAGGACACAGAAAACGCTTATTGTATATTAAACGGTGACTTGATGAATAACGCTACTAAAACGTCAATTTCGGATAGTTATGCGGAGCAACTTACACCAATGCAACAGATAGGGCAGGCGGTTTATTTACTTACACCAATAAAGGATAAAATAATAGCAATACAATCCGGTAATCACGAAAGCAGGACATACAAAAAAGAGGGTATAGACCTTACAGAAATAATGGCCAGGGAATTGGGATTGGGAGATAAATACTCTAGCACCGGTTCCTTAATTTTTGTTCGCTTTGGATGGAACGAAAAGAGAAAGCGCAAGCAATGGTATACTCTGTATGCGATACATGGTTCCGGTGGAGGAAGAAAAGAAGGGGCAAAGGCTATAAGGCTGGCGGATATGGCAAGTATAGTTGATGCAGATATCTACATACATTCACATACACATTTACCAATGATTATGAAGCAGGGATTCTTCCGGGTAGATACAAGTAACAGCACCACGAACTTTGTAAATAAGTTATTCGTAAATACTTCCGCAATGCTTAACTATGGAGGGTACGGGGAAGCATACGAATTTAAACCATCTAGTAAAGATACACCGGTTATATATATGAGTGGAACGAATAAACACTTCACTGCTAAGTTGTAGGAGGTCATCATGACAAGAGAAGAGATATTAAAAACAGAATACTCACCGGAGTTTGATAAGTTGCGTCAGGATATGATGGAAACTTCTTTTTATAAATACGGATCAGTTAAAGAAAATGCAATGAATGGCACAACGGATTTTGTAAAGAGCCTTGATATCAGATATGAGAAGTTCAAGGCTACAAAGAATACAGAATTTCTCGCTGACATTGCAAACCTATGCATGATGATATTCATGTATCCGGAACAGTTTGGCTGCCACTACAAACCAACAGATAGTAATGAATCTCCTGGTATTGATGGTATGAGTACAAAGCAGCTAAGAGAATATTCGGAGTAGGCCTATGAAACATTGTATAGGATGCAAACATATAAGCAGTAAAGATTGTGGCTGCATTACAATAGTCAGAGGTAGTAGTGGAGCTATTGGGTATCGGAAGATAAGGGATAAAAGATGTATAGTGGGTAGGTGGTGATATGCCAAGGGTAAGAGACCCTAACAGAGATAAAGCAAAAGAAATATATGATAGAAACCCTGGTATTGAATTGACTGAGATTGCAAGTCAGTTAAACATACCGGTTACTACAATACGTAGTTGGAAATCAAGGGACGATTGGGACTGCAATGCAATGCAATGCAACGCAAATAATAAAACAATAACAAGAACTATTAAAGATGGGGTAAAGGAAACAATGCTAAACGAAAACCTTACCCACGAACAAAGGCTTTTTTGCATATATTATAGCAAGTCATTTAATGCAGCTCAAAGCTATCAAAAGGCATATGGATGTTCTTATGAATCTGCATTATCGGCAGGTCCAAGATTGTTCGGAAATGTTGAGATAAAAAAAGAAGTACAAAAGCTGTCGGTAATAAAGGCAGAGCAAGCCGCAATAAATGAAAATGATATGCTTGAATTACATATGAGAATTGCTTTTGCTGACATAGGAAATTATTTATCATTTGGAAAAGAACTCATTGAAACAAATAAGGGAGCTTTTGAAGTTAATTCTGTTAAGCTAAATGAATCATCAAATGTAGATACCCAGTTAATTAAAGAAATAAAAGAAGGTAAAGAGGGTATAAGTATCAAGCTGATTGATAGATGTAAGTCTATGGAGTGGCTAGACCGATTCTTCCTTATGAATCCTATGGATAGACATAAGATGGAATATGATAAGCTTAAGCTGGAATTAGAGCAAAAGAAAGCAGAACCAGAACCAAATAAAACATCAAATAAATATTATGGTATACCTGCTACAATGATAGCGCCTGCATTTAGCAAAGTGCTATTTGACATAGAAAATAGAGAACATACAGAATATGTATTCCCTGGTGGCCGTGGTTCCACTAAATCTTCATTTATAAGTTTAGAAGTAATTGACTTGATAATGAAGAATGAAAATACTCATGCATTGGTAATGCGACAGGTAGCCGACACGTTGCGTACATCGGTATATGCACAGGTTGTATGGGCTATTGGTATTTTAGGGCTAGAAGATGAATTTAACTGCACTGTAAGCCCTTTAGAGATTACCAGAAAGAGTACAGGTCAAAAGATATACTTCCGTGGAGCAGATGATCCCGGGAAGGTAAAATCAATTAAGGTACCTTTTGGATATATTGCAGTACTTTGGTTGGAAGAGTTAGATCAGTTCACCGGAGAAGAAGCAGTAAGAAAGATAGAACAGTCTGTTATCCGTGGTGGAGAGACAGCATATATATTCAAGTCATTTAATCCACCTAAATCAGCTAATAACTGGGCTAATAAATATATAAAGATACCTAAAGCCACAAGATTAATAACACACAGCACTTATCTTGATGTACCAAAGCAATGGCTAGGAAAACCATTCCTGGATGAAGCAGAATTTCTTAAAGAAGTCAATCCTACGGCTTACGAAAATGAGTACATGGGTATTGCAAACGGAACCGGGGGAAATGTATTTGACAATGTTAAGATTGAAGCTATTACAGATGAACAAATAAAGCAATTTGACAGGTTATACAATGGTATTGACTGGGGATGGTATCCGGATCCTTATCACTTTGGACGTATGCATTACGATGCTGCCAGAATGAAACTTTACATATTCATGGAATACAGGGCAAATAAACAGTCTAATAGGCAAACGGCAGATAAACTGATAGAAATGGGAATCACACCAAATGATATGATTATTGCTGATAGTGCAGAGGAAAAGTCAGTAGGTGATTATAAATCATATGGATTCTTAATCAGAGGAGCCGAGAAAGGCCCTGGAAGCGTTGACTACTCCATGAAGTGGTTGCAGTCTCTAAGAGAAATAATAATAGACAATGTAAGATGTCCCAATACAGCACGAGAATTTCTCGACTATGAGTATGAAAGAGATAAAGAAGGCAATGTAATAAGCGGATACCCTGACAAAGATAACCATGCAATTGATATGGTTAGATATGCACTTAACCCTATATGGAAGAAGAGGGGGCAATAAACATGTTTGAAGGAATAACTAATTTTGTAAAGGAAGTGATAAGAAGAATGTTTCCAATAAAAAATATTAAACAAGCCATGAACATGGATGTTGCAATCACTCCTGCTATGGTTGACAAAATAGAAGAGTGGTCCCAAATGCTAAAAGGTAAAGCTGAATGGGTTGATAATGATGCTGTATACTCTTTAAGATTGGAACAGGGAATCGTCAGAGAGTTTTCTAATATATCGTTAAATGAAATGACAAGTAAAGTTTCAGTTGAAAAGCTTGATAAAATATACCAGACAGCAATTAAAGACCTTAATGAGAATTTGCAAAGCGGAATAGCTCTTGGACAGATGGTTATTAAGGCTTTGGGAGAAGATAAAGTCGAGTATGTATTAGCAGACAGCTTTATCCCTATAGAATTTGATGAACGCGGCAGGCTTACAAAGGTTGTATTTGTGGAAATCAAAAGAATAAAGGATGATGATTATTACTTCCGTTTTGAATACCATGCGTTAGATCAGAATGGGCTTACTATTACAAACAAAGCTTATCACGGACACAGCAAGAATGATTTAGGCATGGAAGTACCGCTTGCAAATGTACCGGAATGGGCAGAGCTTGAACCATATATCAACTATCCGCTAATGACTAAGCCAGACTTTGGTTATTACAGGAATCCTATAAAAAATGAGATAGACGGGTCGTTTAATGGCGTGTCTATCTTTGATTCTGCAAAGTGGTTAATTAAACATGCAGATGAACAGTACGGCAGGCTGAATTGGGAGTTTGAAAGCGGTGAAAGAGCTGTGCATGTTGACATTACAGCATTGCAGCCTAATACATCGTGGAGTACAGAACAAAAGCAATCAGTGGCTAAGTTAAATAAAAGAATGTATCGAGGCTTAGACATTGAACAAGGTCAAGGAAAACAATTATTTGATGTATTTTCGCCAGAGTTCAGAGATCAGTCAATATTGAACGGGTTAGAAGAATACAAGCGTAATATTGAGTTTTCAGTCGGTTTATCCTACGGCGATATATCTAACCCTTCAGTGGTAGAAAAGACCGCCACGGAAATTATAAGCGCAAAGAAGCGTAAGTATAATACGGTATCAGCTATACAGGAAAACTTAAAAGATTGTCTTAGTGACCTGGTGGATGCATTGGCATTTTATAACGGAATGGCAACAACAGGGTATCAATTTATCTGTGACTTCAAAGACAGTATTCTTGTTGATGAAGAGACAGAAAGACAGCAAGACAGGCAGGATGTTTCTATGGGTGTAATGCCGTTATGGGAATATCGTGCTAAATGGTATGGAGAAGATGAAGCAAAGGCCAAGTCAATGATACCTCAGCAGCCAAATGTTGTTATATAAGGTGGTGATACAATATGCTGACACCGGCAGAACTTGAACAAATACCAATTGAGATACAAAAGCTTATGCTTGACTTGTCTATGAAACTTATGCTTGACGTTGTAGACAGAATTAACATGATTAACAGCATATCTCGTACAGCAGATTATGAGATATATAAACTAAGCCGACTAGGAATAAGCAGTGATACCATTCGTAAAGCCTTACAATCTTCATTACAGCGTTCAAACGAAGAGATTGATAAAATATACAACGAAATAATAAAGGAGGGTTATTCAAGGGATGAAAAGCTATATAAGGCAACCGGGAAGCCGTTCACCCGATATGAAGATAATGCTCAACTTCAACAATTCATTGAGGCAATTAAAATCCAGACCAAGGAAGAGTTAAGCAATATTACTCAAACTACGGCTATTCGAGTATCAGGAAGGACCGGATCCCAATATGTTGATGTATCAAATTATCTTAAAGGAAAGCTTGACCAGGCAGTCACAGAGATATCCACAGGAGCATTTGACTATAACACAACCATAAAAAATATTATAAATGAAATGACTGATTCCGGGATAAGAGTAGTTGAGTATGAAAGCGGATGGCATAACAGAATAGATGTTGCTGCCAGAAGGGCTATTATGACCGGAGTAACACAGGTAACTAACCGTATAAATGAAATGAACGCAGAAAAGCTAGAAACTAACTATTTTGAGGTTTCATGGCATTCTACAGCGCGGCCCACACACCAGGTATGGCAGGGTAGAGTATACAGCAAAGAAGAACTTATAACTGTATGCGGACTTGGAACCGGCCCCGGGCTTTGTGGGTGGAATTGTTATCATTCATATTATCCATTTATACCCGGAGTATCCAAAAGACTTTATACAGATTTAGAGTTAGAAGAAATGAATCGTAAAGAAAATGAAGTTAAAGAATATAAGGGACAGGGATATAACAAATACGAGGCAACACAACGGCAACGACAGCTTGAAACAATAATGCGAAAGTATAGAGAACGCATATACCTTGGTAAATCAGCCGGACTTCCAGAAGATAAAATAATGATGGACAGAATTAATTATCAAGGAGCCATGCAGGAATATGTTGACTTTTCTAAGAAGATGCAGCTTCCGCAGCAAAGAGAAAGAATATATCAAGATGGATTAAGACGTGTTTAAACAAACGTCTTATTTTTATACCGGTCAGCGTATTAGACCTAAAACAGTCGGTCACTGGTGGATAGTAAAACACCTTAAAAAACTTATAAGTGAAAGGAAATATAGATATGAAAACAGAATTTCTAACAGAATTAGGATTAACCGAAGATCAGATTAAGTCAATAATGGCTGAAAACGGAAAAGACATCAAAAGAGAGCAGGACAAGGCTGTTAAATTGGAATCCGAAAGAGATAACTATAAAGAGCAGCTTGAAACAGCTCAAACAGCTTTAAAAGACTTTGATGGAGTAGATGTCAAAGACCTGCAGTTAAAGATTACAAAGCTCAATGAAGATTTAAAGGCAAAAGACACTGAATACCAAGGAAAGATTGCTGATATTGAGTTTAATAAGCTGCTGGATTCAGCAATTGCAGAAACCGGGGCCAAGAGCGCAAAGGCTGTAAGAGCATTTCTTGATATTGATGTTCTAAAGACTAGTAAAAACCAGTCTGAAGATATTAAAAAGTCACTGGAATCAATCAAAACTGAAAATGATTATCTTTTTGAATCAAATGAACCAATCAAAAAACCGGTAAGGGCTACAGGTAGTGACCCGGTATTGAAACCAATAACAGAAATGTCATACGATGAATATAAGGCGTATAGACAAGGAAAATAAAGAAAGAGGTATAAAACATGGCAAATACATTATTAACACCGCAGATTATTGCACAGGAAGCGCTTATGGTGCTTGAAAGCCAGCTTACAATGGCTAATTTGGTACATAGAGATTATTCACCCGAGTTTGTACAGGTAGGAGATACAATTACAGTAAGAAAACCGGCTAAATTTGTAGCAAAGAACTTTACAGGAACTACATCCAGCCAGGATATTACAGAGGGAAGCGTACCGGTTGTTATGGACCGCTTTCGCGATGTTACTGTAAAAGTTACTTCCAAAGAAATGTCCTTGGATATTAAAGACTTTTCATCGCAGGTTGTTACACCAGCATTATCTGCAATTGCACAAGCTGTAGACATAGATTTGCTTGCGGTAGGAGTTGCAAAAGCAGCTAAAACAGCTACAGTATCTGCAACACCAGTAATCAATGATATTGCTGGCGTAGGAAAAGCATTAGATATGTCAAAAGCTCCAAAGCAGAACAGACGATTAATGCTTCCCGCTGATATCCAGTATAAGTATAATACACTCGATAATTTTGCAAAGGTTTCATATGCTGGAGATTCTCAAGCATTAAGAGATTCAGAAATCGGAAAAGTATATACTTGTGAAACATTTTCTTCTGAAAATTGTCCTCAGTCTTCCGCTGCAACACCCGGTACAGTAACAGCTTATAAAGTTGTCGGAACAGTAAATACAACACAGTTTACCGTATCTGCCGGTTCTCCTGCAACTGGAACTATTAAGACAGGAGATCAGCTTATTGTTAATGGATATCTTTATACTGTAACTGCTGACCTAACGTTAGTTTCTGGCGCAGGCACACTATCAGTAGATCAGAATATACCTGCAACTATTGCTTCACCGGTTGATGTTAAAGTTATTAGTAAGGCCCATGCTCTTGGATTCCATAGAAACGGCCTTGCATTAGTAACTCGTCAATTAGAGCTTCCGATGGGCGCTTCTAAGGCTTATATCGCAAGTGCTAACGGTTTAGCAGTGCGTGTTGTTATGGATTACGATACTACTACCAAGACTGATACAATTTCCTTTGATATCATCTATGGTATTAAGGAACTTGATACATCTTTACTTGTAGACTTTGCTTAATTGATTGGAGGCAGCGCTAGTGAATAATTATGCAAATTATGCATATTACCAGGATACATACAAAGGGGCGGTACTAGATGCTGCCTCTTTTGATGTTTATGCCAGGCAAGCAACGGTATATCTGAAGCTGCAAACATCAAACAGGGTGGATGATAACAGTATACCTGATGAAGTAAAAATGTGTTGCTGTGATATTTCAGAACTAACCTATAAAGCAGACAAAGCCAGACATTCTGGCGCTGCTTCTGAAAAAGTAGGTAGTTATTCTGTATCGTATGAAAGCAATGCTGATATTGATAAAAAATTGATGTCAGAATCCTATACTTCTCTTATTGCATGGCTGGGAACAACCGGACTATTGTATAGGGGGTTATGATTATGTTTACTAACACGGATATCACTCTTTATAAAATAGATTCCCAAGGACACTATACAAGAAAACCTATTATTGGTATAACGTCTGCTTATGGTTCCTTTTGGGATGATGTAAAGCAATCAAATGTTCTTAAGACTGGTATGTTAACTGTTGATTCAGTAAGCATATTTATTCCTATAGGTAATATACCAGCTGGAGTAAACGATTTTACAACAGGAAAGGATTTAATAGCCAAAGGAGCTATTAACTTTGAAGTTGATAACACATCACAGTCCACGATATCAAGTTCATTGAAAACATTACAGTTAACTAACCGGGTTGTTACTGTATCAGTAGCTGATGATAAAAGATATGGTAGTCCTGATATGCAGCACTGGGAACTGTCATGTAAGTGAGGTGGCAATATGGGATTTAACGGACATTTAGAGATAAAATCAACTGATATCATGCTTAAAGAAAGAGGACTTGAACCTGGCGGAAGGGTACAGCAATTTATTGACCAAACAACTATCCGATATATGGGACCATATACACCTAAACTAAACGGTGTATTAGAAGAAAGTATTACAGTTGGAACCGTTATTGGTAGTGGAGAACTTATACAAGATACTCGCTATGCAAGATATTTATATTATGGAGAAATATACGGGCCTAACATACCAATATATGAGAATGGTCAATTCATAGGTTTCAGGTCTCCAAAAGGCAAAAAGAAACTCCCTACAGGCAGACCATTAAAGTATAATACATCAAAGAACCCATTAGCCGGAAAGATGTGGTTTGAAAGAATGAAAGCAGACCATAAGGATGATATCTTAAGAGGTGCTAAAAAGACAGCAGGTGCAAAATGAATATAATAGAACTTGTTAAACAAGTACTGTCAACATTTCCAAAAATAGCTGAACTTAACCAAGGAATCGGTATAGATTTTACAGAATCTAAAACTGATAATTGTGGACTATACCCGAACGGTGACCAGATATTAAAAGAAGATATAGTCGGGAACCAAGATAGACAACATAATTTCGTGCTATATGCAAGATTTCAGTCGTTTGTAGACTATGACAGGCTTGCAAATAGCACTTTTTTGTTGGAATTGGCTTACTGGCTCGAAAGAGCTGCCAATGACCAAGAAATAGAAGTAACTATAAACGATAAAACTGTAACCGGCACATTAACAAAGCTGAGTAGTGCTAATGGGATGCTGTTTGGATATGACACAGAAAACCTCACAGGACCAGTCACATATCAGCTACAAATTTATGCACAATACCATTTAGAAAGTGAGGTTTTATAATGGCTACAATAAAAAGACATTTATTGGCTCATTATGTTGATGCGGATGCTACCCAGGTTTCCCCTATTTATGTAAGGATAGGAGACCTTGTAGAAGAGTTAAACATTGAAATGAATGCCAATGTAGAAACTGTAAAAGATATTACCGGACATACATCTACTAGCGTGGATGGTTATGAGCCGCAATTGTCAATTGAACCATATTATGCAAAAGCTGGTGATGTTCTATATAACCGACTTCAAAAAATATTTGACGAAAGGCAAACTCTTGATGATCTATTGACGCATACGCTTGAAGTACATACCTGGGAAGAGGTTACATCCGGAGTATTTGTTGCTTATAGAGAAGATGCAATAATTGAGATTGTTTCTTATGGCGGAGATACAAAGGGAGTTCAGATACCTTTTAATTTACATCTGGTAGGAAACAGAGTAAAAGGTACATTTACAGCAGCAACAAAGACATTTACACCGGATTCCGGCACACTTGGAAAACTGGTAATCGAAGTTATTAAAGGTGGCACCACTACTACAACTAAGGTAAGCGATGTTGTAGGAGAGCCGGCAGGATCTACATTATACTATAAGCTTGGAACCAATTTAACAGCACCTAATTACGGGGATGCCTCCACGGGATACACTGCATTGACTACTGGCTCCGCAATTACAACGGCTGCTGGACAGTCAATTGTTGTAGTAGCTGTTAATACCACTATTGTAGCAGCTTCAGACATTGTTCCAGTTGTTGTAGGTGCTTAATAAATAATAAATCATTAGGGCGGTGGATATATTCCATTGCCCTTTTTTAGGAGGATATAACATGCAAAACATTAGTTTTGATGATGGACATATAGACTTAAGCATTAATGGGGATGAAAGTAAAATCATAAGGATATATCCTTCTGATATTGCTTTGATTGAACGTTTTAATGATGCAATAAATAATATCGAAGAGAAAATAAAATCACTTCCTGATGATGTTGAAATCAACCAGGCAGGAGAAGCAATCGAACAGCTTGGAGAATCCGCACAGATTATAAGGGAAACACGGCAGTATGTGAATGAACAGATTGATTATATTTTTGACAGCCCAGTAAGCAAAACCGTATTTGGAAATCAATCTCCCCTTTCTAGCCCTGGCGGTGAATTTCTTGTGGAAAGATTTCTTAATGCTGTGGCGCCTGTAATTAATAAGACTATCCAGGCAGATGTTAAAGCCAGGGAAGCACGAATTAAGAAGTATACGGGACAGGTGAAGAAAAAATGATCGGGCAGCTGCCTAAAACATTAGATATAAACGGAATATCTAGAGCCATTCGGAGCGATTACCGGGTGGTTTTTGTTATATTTGAAGCTTATGCAGATTCAGAAATGAATGATAACGATAAGTGCCGCACGATGCTTGAATGTTTGTATGAAGATTTTGAAAATATACCACAAGATGATTACCCGGAAGCAGTAAGTAAGGCGGTATGGTTTATCGACGGTGGTAAGCAATACGAAGAATCCAAGGATACAAGAAAAGTTCTTGATTGGGAACAGGACGAACAATTAATATTCCCGGCAGTTAACAAAGTTGCTGGGCATGAAATAAGAGCAGTTGAGTATATGCATTGGTGGACTTTTCTTGGATTGTTCAACGAAATAGGCGAAGGGTTATTAAGTACAGTATTAAATATACGGCAGAAGAAAAATAAAGGTAAAAAGCTTGAAAAATACGAACAAGAATTTTACCGGGAAAACAAACAACTAATTGATATCAAAATAAAATACTCCGCAGAAGAGTTAGAAGAAATGGAACGCATTAACCAATTACTTGGATAGGAAGGAGGTGTAATATGTCAGATGGCACGCTAAGATTTGATACCAAAATTGATACAGAAGGCATTGATAAAGGAACTAAAAGCGTCAAAGGAGCCTTAAAATCATTTGTTAACTCTTTATCTGCAATGGGATCTGATGCAAATAAAGCATTTGATATATCAGGTGCTACATCCGAAGCCAATGTAAAGATACAGGAATTAGTCGGAGAAATTGACCGATATAGAGATTCTCTTTATTACCTTGAAAAACAGGGTAAATATTTTGGAGATAAAGAATATGACCAAGCGTATTCAAAGCTTTCAAGACTTGAAGGCGAACTTAATACATACAAAAAATCATTATCTTCGGTAGATACTGCACAAAAGTCTGTTTCTAAGTCGGCAAATAAGACCGGGAAGATTATTGATAGTATGAGCAAGAGTACAAATAACGGACACATGAGTATGCTAAAAATGCTTAAAATGTCTCTGTTATTCTCAGTTGTTTTCCGGGCTTTAAGTGCAGCTACACAGGCTGTAACAGAAGGTTTTCAGAATCTAGCGCAGTTTAGTAAGCAAACCAATAAAGACATATCTACCTTGTCAACATCCGGATTAACTTTAAAGAACTCATTTGCTACCGCATTAGCTCCTATATTAACTGCAATTACCCCGGCTTTACAAACTCTTATAAACTATCTTGCACAGGCAATAACTACGGCTGGCCAATTCTTTGCTGTTTTCTTCAATGGAGCTACAACATTTACAAAGGCAAAGGAAGCACAGGTTGATTATGCTGCATCTCTTAAAAAGACTGCAAAGGAAGCTGAAAAATCATTATCTCCTATAGATAAGTTAAATATGGTCAGTGATAGTTCCGGTGGTGGTAATGATACCCCTGGAGTTCCTAAACCGTCGCAAATGTTTGAAAATGTACCAATAGACAGTAAAATAACTAACTTTGTTAAAGACCTTAAGAAGCAATTAGAGCCTCTTATAAAAGCTTTTGACAGATTCAAAGTTGCTATAACCCCATTTGCTAAAAATGTAGGGGCCGGATTGAAATGGTTTCTTGACAATGTAATTATACCGCTTGGAAAGTGGACAGTTACTAGTCTTATTCCTGGGTTTCTGGATGCTTTGGGGTCCGGAATTGGTGTGCTTAACTCTGTTATAGAGGTATTCAAACCATACGGGTTATGGCTATGGGACAATTTCTTAGAACCAATCGCTAAGTGGACCGGCGGCTCGATAATAACAGGTTTAAAAATGCTAACAGATGGACTTAATTCTTTGTCTAAATGGATGATGGATAATAAAGAATTAGTTGCCACAACAGTTATTGCAATTGGAACTTTCTTTGCAGCTTTCAAAGTAGCAGAATTTCTAATAGCGATAGCTCCATTGATAACAGCACTAGGCGGATTTATTACATCTGGTGGAATATTAACAGCAATATTATCCGGATTAGCCACGGTACTGGCAGCCATAACAAGTCCAGTTGCTATTCTTGCAGCAATGATAGCTTTATTAGTATATGGATTTGTTGACTTGTATAATAGCAGTGAAAAATTCAGAAATTCAGTTGCAGATTTAGGAAAAACGTGGGGAACCGCCTTAAAACCTATAGCTGACTTTGTTGGAACTTTATTTACTGATGCATGGGATAAAGTTCTAAGACCGGTTATTGATTTCTTTGTAAATACACTATTTCCACAATTAATGAGTACGGTTGAAACATTCTGGCAGAGAATACTTGTTCCGCTTGCTAATTTTATCGGTATTGTATTGCAACCAGTATTCAAAATACTCGGAGATATCCTAACTCAGTTATGGAAAAACATTGTACTTCCCTTGGCCAACGCAGTCGGAGCAACTCTTAAGCAGGCATGGGATGCAATATATTCCATTTTAAATAAAACTGTTATGCCTATATTCAGCAATTTAATTGCGCTGTTAACCTTCCTATGGAAGAACCTGATTAACCCAATTATTGATGTGCTTTGGAAAAACTTTAAACCTGCATTTGATGGAGTATTTAAAGATATTGGAGATACAATCAATGGTTTAAAAGGAGTATTAACTGGAGTATTACAGTTTATTACCGGTGTTCTTACTGGTGACTGGAAAAAAGCATGGGAAGGATTAAAGGCAATTGTTAAAGGTGTATTTGATAGCCTAGAAGCCTTTGCAAACTCTCCATTAAGAGCAATATTAAATATGGTATATGGTTTTATATACAGCATTATAGACGGGGTAAATACTCTAATAAATGCTATTAATAAAATCAATATCAAGATTCCCAAGACCCCGTTTTCTGATGCTTACCAAATCGGATTTAACCTTAAGACGATTGATAAGCCTAAAGTACCGGCCCTGGCAACCGGTGCGGTAATTCCTCCAAATAGCCAATTTCTTGCTTTATTGGGAGATCAGAAGAAAGGTGTAAATATCGAAGCACCTCTTGATACCATAGTTGAAGCCTTCAAAAAGGTTGGAGGAAATTCTAACGGTGAAAATGTTATGTTTCATATAACACTTATGCTTCAAAGTGGAAAGATATTACTTGATACAATTGTTGAAGCAGAAAAAGAAGTAAGCAACCAGACCGGTAAGCCGGCATTTCAATATTAAGGAGGAAGCTATGACAGGAAACGGATATGTAATAAAACGTGATGGAATAGCTTTCCCCAATGCTTTGCTGGCCCCGGATGGATATAGCAATACTCCAAACAGGCGGCAGGATAAAGGCAGCTATACTGACGGACAAGGAAAAACAATTCGTAATATACTTCCAATCAAAAGAACAACATCAAAGCTTAAAACAATAGAGTCACTTACATATGGTCAAAAGCTGATAGTACAATCATTCTTCCCAAATCGTGATTATGTCACTTTAGAGCTTTGGAATGATGAAATAAACGGATATGAAACTGCTACATGTTATATCCCAGATGTAGAATACACAATTCATCATATTGATAAACATGGAAATTTTTATTATAACGCAGTTGAAATCGAATTTATTTCATACGGAGGAAGTTAATGTATACCATATCTGAACAACTAAAATTAATATATAAAAATGACTTTATCCCGGCAGTACCACAGAATTATTTTAAATACTTGCTGCTGTACTTCCCGGATATTAGTCTTACCATAGATACAAGAGATTCCGGCAGAGTAGATATTGATAGTTTTAGTCTAGATGAAAGCTTGTGCAGCGCCAGTGATTTAACTTTAGGATCCTGCGAAGCATCTATGCTAAAAATAAAGATTAATGGAATAGTACAGGACCTTACCGGGAAAAAAGTTATCGTAACCCAATATGTGCAGGACGGAGATATAAGCTATGAAATGCCATTCGGTACATTTTGGGTTAACAGTGCAGGTAAACAGTCAGACCTTGGATTCAAGGAAATTACAGCCTTTGACGGTATGAAGAATACGGATGTTGATGTGTCGGCCTGGTATAACGGATTAACCTGGCCGCAGACGGTCAAAAGTATGCGTGAATCACTTCTTACATACTTAGGGTTAGAATACGAAGTACAGACATTAACAAACGATACTGTACAGCTCTCTAAAACCGTTAATACAAGCTCATTAATCGGAAGAGATATATTAAGGCGTATAACAGAAATTAACGCTGGATTTGGGCATTTTACGCGTGACGGAAAATTCAAAGTAATCCAATTATCAGGACTTGGTTTATACCCGTCAGAGGAACTTTATCCAGCAGAAGATTTATTCCCTTCTGAATCTGGTGAATATATTACCGCAGGATATGAAAGTGCAGATTATGAAGAGTATATCGTTGAACCTATTACTTCCGTTACGGCCCGGGAAGATGATGAAGATACCGGAGCAACGGCAGGTACACCCGGGAACAACTATATAATAACCGGAAACTTCTTACTGTATGGTAAATCTGGCTCAGAATTGCAGACTATAGTAGATAATATCTTTCTCCAGGTCAAAAATAAGTATTACAGGCCGCATAACACTACAATGATAGGGCTGCCGTATATGGAAGTAGGAGACAGCGTTACAATCATCACCAGCAATGATGCAATTGAAAGTTTTATATTCAAGCGAACACTGACCGGTATCCAAGCGCTTAAAGATAATATCAGTGCTTCCGGGAATCAAGTAAGGGACCAGAAAGTATCACCTGCTACAGAGATGCAGCAAACTAAAAGCAAGGTTCTTAAAATACAGAAAAGTGTAGACGGATTATCTGCAACAGTTTCTGACTTAGACCAACAACTTAGTGGTGAAATAGATGTACTGGCTGGCAAAGTGGTATTAAAGGTTAATTCAAGCGGTAGAATTGCATTAGTAGAATTAGATGCTGACCCAAGCACCGGAACTACGCTTCAGTTAAGTGCTGACAATATTAACCTTTCTGGATATACAACATTCAGCAATTTGAATACTCCTGGGCAAGTAGTTATTGACGGCGGTAATTTAAAAGCTGGAACAGTTCTTGCTGACACTGTAAGAACGGATTGGGTATACTCCAACAATATAAGTGCAAATCAAATTACTAGTGGAATATTAAATGGAATTGTAATAAACAGTCCATATGAATGTAATTTTGCAAGTGTTAAAGTCAAGGGAACTTCCAGCGCAACTACTGAAATTACTCCACTTACGGTTGAAACTACATATATTACTTGCACAACATTAAATAATGGGACACCTATAACAACAGCAAATAGAACTAGTTATACATATCCTCCAAGTTCACACTCTCACACAACATCAGGGGATATCAGTGCAACAACTGATGGAAGCGGAGGCATATCATTTTCTAATGGATTATCTGCTGCTGGATATCATTGGGTAGATGACAATTTTCAAAGAAAAACTTCTTCTGATATACGTCTAAAGAAGAATTATCGAACATTATCGGAATTACCATTATCATTGTATATGGAACTCAAACCATATCTTTATGAGTTTAAGATAAAGGATTATGGAGAAGGTTCTGCTATTGGATTTATGGCGCAGCAAGTAGAACAGGCATTTGAAAAATATGGGCTGAATCCATTTGACTATAATTTAGTACAAAAAAGAGACCCAAGAGATGGAACCGACGAAGATCAATACGTTTTCTTGGATAAAAAAGTACATTACATTAATTATGAAAATATGCATGCCTGGACAGCTCATGTATTACAGCAGGTAGTTGAAAAAGTATTCCCGGAGGTGATAGCAAGTGAATCTTGAAATATATGAGTTTAAAGAAAATTTAGTTAAATACATTAATACATCATCTCTTCCTGTATCAGTAAAACAGATGGCAGTACAGGACATACTTAATCAGCTTAATACTGCTACAGCTAATGCAATAAATAATGAAAGAGCTGAAAAAGAAAAGGCAGGTGAACAGGCAAATGGATAATTGGCAAACCGTATATGTTAGAATAAACTGGGTAAATAATCCGAATACATCAACCGCACTAGGCGCCACCAATCTGAATAAGATGGATTTGGCGCTTAGTTTGTTAGATGGGAGAGTAATATCACTTAATACTACAAAGTTAGATATTGCAGATGCTAATTCTTTAGTGGCCGATGTTACTCTTAATAATGGAGTATTTACCATACTCAAAAAAGACGGATCCCAGACTACATACGATACTAAAATTGATAAAATAGCTGTTAACATGACTTTTGATGCACCAAACCAAAGATTAGTGCTTCACTTAGAAGATGGAACAGAAGAATATGTGGATATGTCTTCGCTGATTACAGAGTATGAATTTGAAGATAGCTCAACTATAGCTTTTACTAATAATTCCGGAAAAGTATCTGCAAATATCAAAAATGGTTCTGTTACAGCTGAAAAGCTTCAGCCGGATTATCTTGCTGATATCACAGTACAGGCCAATATTGCGACAGCACAGGCCGAAGTTTCCACGGATGCAGCCGAAGATTCGTTAACATATCGTGATGCAGCATTGGCAGCAAAAACAGCCGCAGAACTTGCTAGGGACCAGGCGGCAGATATATCTAATGTTGGAATAGCAGGACCTAATAAGCTTGGATTAGTAAGCGGTAATGGTAATGCTGTACCTGATTCTTTGGGAGCTGTATGGGTTGATTCAAGCAAAGACAAAGCCACTCTAACCGGTTCCTCTGTACAGTTTACTAATGCCGACGATGCTTTAATAGCTCTTTCGGTAAAATGCAAGAGTACTCAAACTGTAACCACACAAGGAAAGCAGTTATTTGATAAAGCTAAGGTAGGAACTGTAAAGTATATTAACCCTAACACTGGAGTTCTTACAACCAGCACATATAACAACAATGTATCACCTCTTATTGCAGTAACTGCCGGTCAATCGGTAACAATCAGTGGTCACACATTCGTACAGCCAAATACTCCAGTAGGCTTAGCATGGCACGGCCCCACGGGTGCATTTATAAGTGGAGTATCTTACCAGAACGCTACCGGAAACGGCACATACTTAGCTCCGGCAGGTACTGCTTACGTTAGAGATACAGTAAACAATGTAGACCTAAATACAAGCCAGATGGAAATAGGTACAGTGGCTACACCATATGCGGCATTTGTTCCTACTAGCCCTAGTTTGGATTATCCAGCACCGATAACAAGTACTGGAGATGGTGGAAGCTTTGTTGCTGTTTCAAATGCAAAGAACTGGCTTGATATTACTAAAATAGGCACGGCATCTTCATGCACTAGAACATTAATAACTGATGGTGCAAATTATGCAGATGGAACCGCTAGCACATGGAAAAGATATTCTCAACCGATTCAACTCAAACCTAATACCACCTATGTTTTTAAAGCTAACGTCACAATTGTATCAGGAAGGTTCTGGTTAAGTGTACATGATAGTTTAAACTCATCTTCTAATGTTTTGATTGATGGAACACAAATCACCACAAGCGGAACATATACAATTTCATTTACAACAAATTCAGCTTCTAGCTATTACCTTAGATTTAATTTAACTAATGGAACTGCAACAACAGCTGACGTTACACTTACAAATGCGCAGATTGAACCCGGCACCGCCACCCCATACGAAGCCTACAAAGGCAATACCATCACGGTAAATTCCGGAGGATACAGTACATCGGATGGAACAGCAGATGTAATTGATTTACCTACAAAAAAGAAAACTGCTAATTGTGCTAAGATTGTGTATAACGGAAGCGAATCGGGATGGAGTTTGCAAAGCATTAATAGTTACGGCATTGCTAACTTTTTAATATCATTAACACACAAAACACCAGCTGGAACAAATTCTGCTTTGAGTAATATTTTAGCTCAACAATTCACTGGTATTGCTACAACAACAACAGAAGGATTTTACTTGGTTGGAGGAACACAATTATTTCTTCGCATAAATCAAGTCAGAGCTTCTACAGTGACACAATTACAATCACTATTAGCTGCTACTCCAATGACACTTATATATCAGCCTACATCCCCAGTAACCACCGACATAACCGCAACCCCTTCCAATTACTTAACCAGCTACAAAGGTATCACCAATGTATTTACAACAGATGCTACACAGCCTACTCTTACAGCCATTGCAAAATCTGAGTTGTGGGCAAGGGATTATTTGCAGGATGTTGCATTGGCAGATATAAAAGACAGCAATGTAACATTCACGGATGCTGTAGCAGATGCAACTATAACAAGTGGTAGCAAGATATCTGTTATTATTGGATTAATAAAATTTAAGTTGACAAATTTATTAAATTCTATAGGGACATTATCAGGGCTTTTAACTACCGCAAAATCAAATCTTGTAGCTGCTATAAATGAAAATACAACTAAATTATCTAATCTAGATTATATAGTTCAAACAAATCCAGATGTAGTCTGCATTGGTGATAGCTTGATGAAGGGCGGTACCTATGGAAACAGCATGGCAGTTTGGATTAGCATGCTGTTAAAAAAGCCAATTATTAATAATGCTGTATGGGGAAGATGGACGGTTGATGTTAAGACAAATCTTAAAACAGATGTATTAGATTTACATCCCAAAAAATGCTTGATATTAATGGGAACAAATGATGTTCATGGAGGTGCAACTCGAACAACTACACTTGATAATTACGAGTATGTTATTGATACACTTATTGATAATCATATTGAACCTATAGTAATATCTATTCCTCCAAGAGGTGATTATCCATCCGATAACGCGGCAATAAGATATATCAACTCAGCGTTGCTGTTTATGTGCCAAAAGAAAATGATTACATTTGTTGATATTTATAATCCGTTAGCTAATTCAGATGGAACCGTGAAGTTATACATGCTTCACAATGCAGACAACTTGCACTTTTCTACGTATGGTGGAGTTATAGCCGCTAAAGAAGTCGTAAAATCATTTACAGTTCCAACACAAAATAATGATACCTACACTAATATATTCAAAGGCGAATACCCGTTAATTGAAAATGGTATATTTACCTTAGATTCTAACAGTGATGGTCTTGCAAACAATTGGACAGCAATGGATACCGCAAATACCGTATTTACATTGTCTCCTAATCCAAAGGGCGGAAATTATCAGACAATAACTAAAAGTATATCTACAGCACTATTGACAGGAATTGAACAGACAATAGGTGCTTTTTCATCAAGTAATCAATACCATTTTGAATGTGATATAGACTTGTCGTTATCAAATCAAACTGATACAGATGCAAATCTAACTATATACTTTACCTATTATAATTCATCGTCTGTAGTATTGAGAACTGATACAATTGATGAACAATGGTATGCTACGGGAATACCTAATATTACGGTATATAAAGACTTTACACCACCGGTAGGTACCGCAAGTACGAAGATAACAATTAGAGCAATCGCAACATCTCCTTTTGTATTAAAAATTGGAAGAGCATATGCAAACATATTGAGGTAATATTTATGAAGAGGGGCTTCGGCTCCTCTTATTATTTTACGAAAAGAGAGGATAAATCATGAACAAAGTAAAAGCTATGGCTACGCTAATTTTTGCAACATTATCTGGATGGTTAGGAATACTTGCCATACCTATGTTGTTATTAGTACTATCAAATCTAATCGATTACATAACCGGTATTATGGCAGGCCCTAAAAGAGGTCAAACAGTGAACAGTTATTCCAGCTTCAGAGGAATAGCAAAGAAAATATGCATGTGGTTGCTGGTAGCCGTAGGAGCCATGATAGACCAGCTTATTTTATATACAGGTAGTACAATAGGTATTACGCTTCCATTTACGTTCCTAGTGGCCTGTATCGTGGCTGTATGGCTTATTTGTAATGAGATAATCAGTATACTTGAAAACATGGTTGATATAGGGGTTAAGATACCGCCTTTTATGGCTCCTATCGTAAAGAATATTAAGAAGCAGGTTGAAGATAAAGCAGCAATAAAGGAGGAATAATTATGAATAAAACAACATCAACGGCCGGAATTGCTCTAATAAAAAGGTTTGAAGGATGTAGACTTGAAGCGTATAAATGCCCGGCAGATGTATGGACAATAGGTTATGGCCATACGGGAAGCGTAGACGGAAAAGCAATCGGTGCTGGGATGAAGATTACTCTTCAAAAAGCAGACGAATTATTAAAAGCGGATCTCGCTAAGTTCGAAGCCAAAGTGAATAAGTATGATAAGTACAAGTGGACACAGAATGAATTTGATGCTATGGTATCCTTTGCTTATAATATCGGTAATATAGACCAATTAACTGCTAAAGGAACCAGAACAAAAGATATGATTGCTGCCAAGCTACCGGCTTATAATAAGGCTGCTGGTAAAGTACTGGCAGGACTTACTAAACGAAGAAAGGCAGAACAGGAATTGTTTCTGCGTAAATAAAAACACCCGGAGGGTTATTCCTCCGGGGTTATAATTATTCAATGTCTATGCTATAATCAAATCCAAATACTTTTTTATTATCTTTAGTAAAATTAAAAGTACCCGATATATTCTTTATATCTGTTTTATCAATCTTAGCTTTATACATAAAATAATTATCTGTTTTTTTATAGAATGTAATTGCAGTATGATTTTTATAATATAAAGTTCCGTCTACATTAAAATCTGTAGTTTCCAAGAAATAAAAGTTATTTGTTTTGTTTATAAACTCAAAGCAAATATTTTCATTTGAAATCCCCTTATAAATAGCCTTTACTTTATCATCTTCATAAAATGTATAATCTTTTTTTGCGCTCGTAACAGTTACATCACATTCATATTTTACACCTTTTACTGTTCCTGTGATATTGGTAAATCCAACGCTAACCGGTGTTACAACTCCTTTTTTGGATATTGTTGCAATGCTTTCATCAGAACTTTTCCAAGTAACTTTACCCGATACTCCAGTAATTTTCAATGTATATGTCTCGGAAGAATTTAAAAAAAGAGTTTGCTTATTTATTCCTGAAGCGTATGCGTTTATTGGAAATGCAAGGATACATAATGCCATAATTAATAGTATAGATAAAAATCGTTTCATAATTAAACCTCCTGTGTAATATAATGGTATATTCACATTATTTATCAAATATTTACTATTGTCAAGGATAACCAATGTTTTTTAATCTTATTATAATAATTAAAAATCCCCCAGGCTCACGATACCTGGAGGAAAATTTGGGGATGTGTAGTGTCTAGTTTTTATTTCAGTTAATATTCTAATTAATTTTACATCATAATTACAATTAATAAAATGGTATTATATTACTACTTTAATCCTTTTCTGGCCTTTATCAATAAATTCTTATATTCAGATAGTTTAAACGATTCTGATTCAGTTAATCCACCATGCATATCTATTCCAAGCAACCATACAATATCTACTTCTAATACTTCAGATATAACAAATAATTGTTCTATGGATATTTTATGTTTTCCCAGCTCGATTGCAGAATATGCCGCTTGAGTTATTCCTAATGCGTTTCCTATTTCTTTTTGCTTTTTTCCTTTATTTAATCGTACTGACAGCAACTTATTTCCCAATTCAACGTAATCAAACATACTAATATACACCTCTGGAATATATTAGCTTATTACTTTTAGTTATACAATATAAGTTGAACTAATACTACTGAAAGTATTAGTATACTACTTAAAATTGTGTAATGTAAAAATATATACTATTAAATGTAAATAAAATAGATAATTTATATAAAAATGTTAAATTAATGTAAACATTCCCACATGACAAACTGGTGAATATTTGGTAATATGTAAATTAGAGGAATGAAAAAATGTTATGGGAGTTGATGAAAAAGACTTGAAAAAAGAGAACTAATGTTCTATAATTACTTACGTAGCAAGTAAGCCAGGAGACTAAAAGGGAGACTAAAGGGATGGAGAAAGTGCCAGATAATGAATATGAAATGTTTGTTAAGTGGAGGTGCAAGATTGCAAAAGAAGATTTTCAGATAAGGGCTGAAAGTCTAAAAATTGAAACTGAATCAACAGAATATGTTAATATGCTTATGATTGAAATGTACAAAAAGGGGTTTTCTGACAGAGATGTAATAAGCAAATTTATTTTGTAATTATAATTGAGGACTGCTAATTATGCAGCCCTCTTCTTTTATGTTGGCATTGCTTACTATATGCCAACCATGTTTAAATATCTATAAAATTCAAATAAAAAGTAAAAAAATTATAAAACAAAAATATCGCTATACTGTACAATTATAAAAATAATAAATATAATTAAAAATAATTATCTACATACAGGGCATGTTGAGACAGTTGTATTATTAACTCGAAAAAGTGTTGAAATTCAATAAATAACGAAATCATACAATAGATAGTGAAATGGAATAATACAACGTATCTTTTTCCTCTTATTTTTCTTACATTTAGTGTAAGTGAAAATGAGGGGATTTTTTATACCATGAGGACAGAATATTGTATGTTTTAATCTAGGCGAAAGTAATTTGTAGCCTCTTTCCAATGTATGATTAAATATGTAACTATGTATTTTATTTTGTCATTAAAAGTGGTAATATATGGATAACTGGATGAGCAATTTATGAGAAACTGAACTGTTGATTATAGCAATAATGGGAAACTGAGTGATGCGTTAAATAAGACAACAACCACAAAATCGTTCTTGAAAAGACAAACAAGAAACATAACAAAATGAATTTATAAGTAAAGAGCCAAAATTGTTCGTCCGCTCCATATTACATATTATAATAATTTAGAATTTGTGTTAGAAAATATTGGCGGACGGTAGATTGCTTTTGGAATGAAACAAAAATAACACTTTCGCAAATAAGCAAATCAAGTAGTCGATGATATTTCCCATTATATTTATAGGCAGTCATTAAAAAGATTATAATTGATACCCAGTATTTATATTGGGTCATAAAAGGGAGAAATAATATGGAAAAACTTATTCATTCAATACTTGCGGTGTTCCCAACGCCGAATATCGAAGAAACTGCAAAGTATTATAACGAGGTTATGGGATTTAGAATGGTTAAATATTTAGATGTAAAAGAACCCCACATATGCCTTTACCGTGATCGTGTGGAAATAATATTGACTAAAGCAAATAGTGAAAAAATCTATACAAATAGAGAACTCTATGGGTATGGGGAAGATTCGTATTTTATTACGGACAATCAAGAAGCATTACAAAATGAATTCATAAGTAAAGGAGCCAAAATTGTTCGTCCGCTCCATATTACAGATTATAATAATTTAGAATTTGTGTTAGAAGATATTGACGGACGGTGGATTGCTTTTGGAATGAAACAAAAATAACACTTTTGCAAATAAGCAAATCAAGTAGTCGGTGATATTTCCCATTATATTTAAACCCTAGTTTTTAGATTAAACATCGTGGTATGAGGACAGTAGTATCAGACTTGACACTACCGGAACAAACATAGAGGAATACATATGGCGAAGTATATCGTTATTATTATAGAATTCCATTCAAAAACGGAAACAGAACTTGAAATCTTTGCCGAGGAAGACTCTGATGATGTTGTTATGAAGACCAGTATAAACAATCGGGAGGTTTTTGTTTCCGATTACAATTATCTGCCAGCCTATCAGAAATTGAGAGATTGCTTGTTAGCTATGGGCTATGGGATAAAGTGCAATGGGTCACGTCGTAATGCTGTCCAATCTGGAATGATGGGATCGAATGCCAAAATCTATCTTGTTGAATTAGGTAGACAGGCATTGCTACAAGATATTGTATGTATTTATGATTATGCTGACATAAATGAATTTCCAAATACGCAAGAGCAAATGGCGTTTTTACAAAAGTGGATAACTTCTTTAGGCTAAAATAAAATGAGAAACGGAGGTTATAGATTTGAAAGTCAGTATGTATATTAGTGGTGCTGTTCGCCAATTTAGTTATTGGTTTGCACATGGAACATTAGGCTACCCTACTTTAGAGGGAATAGATTATATCGACTCCACAATGAAAGAGGAAAGCAGTTTCGTGGAGCAGGTTTTTGCGATATTTATGAATAATTTGGAATTAAACGAAGATGGAAGTGTTATAAATTTTAAATATTGTGAGCAACGAGCAGCGCAGTACATTAGAAAATACTTTGAACCTGGTTATATTGTTCAGCCACCATTGGAAGGTTGGGAAACAGAACTCTATCCTGTAAGTAAGGAATGCTACACAGAATAATATACAATGAGCATAATAGGATCGATAAATAAGTGAAATACATAAGCCATTTTAGCGAACCTCCCATTATATTTATTAAAGTTATAAAGTATAAACTAATCAGAATTTGTAGAACGAGTTAAAGAGTTCGCTTTTATTGAATGGTAATGGGAAGTGGAGGTTATTTATATATTGTAAGAAAGGTATAATGCATGAAAAATGAAGAGTATGACGGCCCTGGGTTGTATTATCAAGACTCTGCAGAAAAGCGTGATGATATTAGATGGATTGAAGGCAGGTCTTGGAAGTATACCCATTATGACAGAAAACTTACTTTGGATCAACTTCGGGCAGTTGTTGAGAAGAATGATGATTTCGGTAACTTCGTTTCCGTCATTGGTAAACCAAATTGTTCATGGACGGCTTACGCATATTATTATTTTGAAGTTGAAAATGGCTTATTTGCTGTATGTAAAGTGGAGGATGCGACCAATGACGTTCGACCACTAGATTCATCTGGATTTGTTAAAAAGCCTAACTCAATTGTAGCAATTTATATCTCAGACGAGAAAAAAAATCTAAACACTGTTTGGATGGCGCCTGACATTCATAAGGTAATGGGCGAGTATCGTTATTATAGGTTAGTTAAAAGAAAACTTTCGGAAGATTTTTTCAAAGAGTTTGCGAAGCGCAGCCACAGCCTGATACAATTGAAGAAGGAAGTTGGGTTACCCAATATTGATGAGCATATGGACTGGGATTGCTATTATGAAATATCTGATAACCGTTATGTTGATTGCCATCTTAATGGCGATAATATTGAGGAGTTTTCGGTTGTAGATTCAAAAGATAAGCTCTACACCATCTGGAAGGAAAATCCTTCAACTAATTGATTTTTTGGCAGTTATGGACAAATCTCAAGCTGATGAATATTCACTATTTTTCATAACTTTGTGCCAAAACGGTCCTACATTTTGAATTTATGGAGGAGACCATCCAGACATTAAGGAGTGGCAATTATCAACACCAGTATTTAGTGTAGGAAATCAGCATTTATACACTAAGTTTGGTTATATAGAAATTTCAAGAAATGATGATGAGATAGAATATGTGAAACTAACGTAAAATTGATTTAGTTCCGCATCTTCCATAACATCAAATTCCCATTATATTAACATGATGAACAAAATAATCTAATAGAATTTGGACATACAACTAGAGACTACTTGGAGGAGAAAGTAAATGAGTATAGAAAATTTTACTGGCAAGGCGGAAGACTATGCCAAAGGACGTCCGGGTTACCCCAAGGAGGCTATAGACACAATCGTCGGGCTTGCGCCAAAAGGTGCGGTATTCGCAGATGTTGGCGCAGGGACAGGAAAATTAACAGTAAAATTGGCAGAACACGAATACACTGTGTTTGCCGTTGAACCCAATGCAGATATGCGTAAGCAACTTGCCATTACGTTAACACCTTTTTCAAACGTAAAGATTATTGATGGTACTGCGGAAACCACAACACTCCCTGATCATAGTGTTGATATTCTCACTGTTGCTCATGCACTACACTGGTTTAGTCTGGATGCGTTCCGCGCAGAATGTTGCCGTGTCGTTAAACCTGGTGGATTAGTCATGGCAATTTACAATCTAACCCCCGGTGGAGGGATGATACACTTAAGTAAAAAGACTACTGATGCTTTCTTCACAAACCCGACGACTTGGGAATTTCCCAACCCTATGGAGTATACGAGGGAGAACTGGCTTGCCTACATCGCATCACAGGAAGAATATCCATTGGCTACCGACCCTATATATGACGCACATATAGCAGCAATAAACGCAGCATTTGACCGTGATAGTGTGGACGGGCTGCTAAGTTGTAATAGAGTAACGAAAATATATTGTGAAAGAATATAATTAAATTTTATCAAACGGTGTGAAGAGCATTCAAAAGTAATTTAACTTGCAATCGTCTACTGCGAATTAAATGAACTGCCCATTATATTTAAACAGGCCTAGCCTAGCTCATAAGCAAACTTGAATTTGTTGGAGGAAATTATAATAATGCTGACAATAATAGAAGCAGAAAACTATTTAAAAATTGGAGTTGAATTAACACCAGGTGCATGGGGGCAACATAGCATTTCAGTAGGAACAAATGCAAGGTTAATTGCCGAAAGAGTGCCTGAAATGGATAGTGACATGGCATATATAATGGGGCTAATGCATGATATTGGCCGTAGAGTAGGAATTAAAGGAATTCTTCATATTTTTGATGGATATGATTTTATGATGAGTCTCGGCCAAGAAGAACTTGCGCGTATTTGCCTAACACATTCATTCCCTATTAAAGATGCGAGTACATTTTTTGGAAAATATGATTGCACAGCATCCCAAATTGTTTTTTTAGAGAACTTTTTAGCAAATGTACAATATGACAATTATGATATATTAATTCAGCTATGCGATGCAATATCGCTACCTAATGGTGCATGTATTATGGAAAAGAGACTGATAGATGTTGCATTAAGACACGGATTGCCATCGTTTACTATTGATAAATGGAAGGCATTTATGCAAACTAAGAAATATTTTGATGAACTATGCAACTGCAATATATATGAATTGTTGCCAAATGTATTTGAAAATTCATTAAGTGATTTAATCTGACAAAGTAGAAAATTTATATTAGTGGAGGAATAAAATATGCTCATACCTCATTTACATTTTGACGGAAATTGCATGGAAGCGATTGACTTATATGAAAAGACCTTTAATACAAAAGTAGACACAGAATCAATTGAATATATGTCTGATGGTAAATAAATAGCCCACGCTATTATGAAAATTCATGGTATAGAGATATTTTTAAATGATGCACTGAAATTATTAAACGATACATTCGGTATAAATTGTGGTGCCCACTTAACAATTACATTTAATTCAGTAGATGAATTACTTGTTTGTTATGAAATTTTGAAATCAGATGATAAACGCTCTCCGTTTTATGAAACTCCATACAGTAAACTGGTAGGTAATTTCAAAGATAAATTCGGTGTTTTATGGGGCTTTATGGTGACTGCCTAATAAGCAAACTGAGAAGTTATGGGACTTCCCATTATATTTATAAAGTTACTATGCAATTAAAAGCAATAGTCAAATTCTAATTTGTTAGGTGGTTTTTAACAGCTGATAATTTATATTAGGCGAAGGGGATGAATATTTGAAAAATAAAAAATATATTATTCCAACTGTGGTTGGCACAATATTCATTGTCTTATTGGCAAGCTTTTTTTAATGCGGATTCGTCCCGACGGCTCTACGATCAAAAGCAGAGAACTTCAATTGAGCGAATTGAGTAAACTGGATGGTCGGAGAAACAGTAAAACTTGATGCAAAAAACAATGTAATTATATATACTGAAGCCCCAGTAAAAGATTTTTCGGTTAAATATTGTTTCGTCGATAAAAACGGTAATCGCTATAAATAGTTGGGCTTCTTTAAGAGCATAACGGGAAGTCGACAAATTTCAATTTACATGGGATCCTGAGCTACCCATTATATTTATTAGGCAGATGTACACTGTTAAAGATAAAGGCTTCATTTATATTAGTGGAGGTGTGGTGTGATGCCAGAAATATATTGTCCAATTTGTGGAAATATTAAACCTGAAAATATAGACTTATATAAACAAGTGTTAAGAAAACAAAATTTTGAGAGTTCTCCTATTTATCCAACTTGCAGAAAATGTAATTCTGCTTTAACTCTCAACAAAATCTGTAACGGTGGTGAAATTGTTGTACTAAGTGGAACATGTGGTAGCGGTAAGTCATCAGTTGCAATTGAGCTAATGAAAAATCATGGATTCATCGCTATTGATTCGGATTGCTCAATGCAATCTTTCAGATATAAATTTAATGTGAAGCAAGTAGATTACAGATCAGACGAAATGTTAGCCGAGATTGCCAACGAAATAGATTTTGTAAGATTGTTCAGCAATAAAATAGTTCTTGCACAGATTGTTCTTAAGGAAGATATTGATAGATATAAGAAGATTTTTAATGAAAGGAATCTTAAATATCGGTTCTACATACTAAAGCCATCATATGAAAAAGCTGTTGATAGATGTCAAACCAGAAGGTGCCACGCAAATATCACACCGGAGTATTGGATAAAATACTTCTACGAATTGCTTGGATTTAATGATAACGTAATAGTTATAGATAATTCAAAATTAACTATAGAAGAAACTGCCAATAGGATTTTACTTGACTTCACATAGTATACGTTTCACTGATTGCCAATTTCTAAATGACAAATCAGAATATGTAAATATGTATCTCTTGAATAATTAATTATGGGGTAAAGCATTTGAATAAATATCAAGAAATTGTTGAAACTGCGAAAAAATACATTCATAGCAAGGAGTGTCCGGTAACCCCCGATGATGCTGCAAAAGAAATTAATTATTCATTAAGGCAATTAAACCGTATGTTTTCTATGTCAACCGGAATAACTGCCTCTGAGTATATACGTTGGAGTAAACTTGCGAAATCCTTGTTTGATTTAAAATACAGCGATAATCCCGTTATCGACATTGCACTCAAATATGGTTATGAGTCACAGGAAAGCTACACAAGGGCATTTAAAGATAACTTTTCACTAAATCCTGGAGAATATAGGAAAGCAAAACAGCAAGTTAATGCTAAGAATTGGCATATTAATCAATTTATACACCAATCGGCTCATAATGCTTTGGATAAAGGCTTATTTCGGTGCGGAAACGTTAATAGCTGGATAATTGTGAAGCCTGATAGGATTTGGGTTTCTGCGAGAAGGAATACTGAGAACTTGCAGGCAGGTAAATTTTATGATATTTGTGAGCGAGAAGGAATTATGAGAAAAGTCGATGCATTATCTAATGTAATCAGTATAGGCGGAGCATATTTTCCATCGCATGATAATAGCGGGCTTTGCTTCGGCGCTGAGGTTGAGGAAGATTATCCTCTCGAATTTCTGAGTGAGTTTGAAGTTTTTCGTGTACCGCAATCCAAATATGTTGTTTTTAATTACCCCAAATACCCGATAGATAATCACGGAGACGCTATTTATAGCACGTGGCATGCCCAAAAGGATTACGATATTGCAGCTCAGGGCTTGAAATTGAATTTTAAAAAAATGCCTATCTTTGAAAATGATGATGACGATATGGGATATACTTTATTTTTTCCAGCTTCTGATGTGGCAGAAGGTATATGAGCTGTGTAAAAACTTGTCCTGAAATATCAAAAAAATGGAAAAACTTTGATGTATACTGAGATTACAGCGAGAACGCAAGTATTCATTAAAGGAGTGTTATCATTATGTTTAGACCGCGTATTAATGATTTACCACCATGTAAAGCAGTAGCATCAGGGTGGAAAGAAGAGTTTGGAGGAGTTTTGGATTTTATGGAGGCATGGATTTCGTGTGACGAGGTAGGTTCTCCATTTATAAGTCCTGATTTTCTTTGTTTTAATGAACCAATGAGCTTTTTATGGTTAAAATTATTACCGAATGAAAAGGTAGATACAAAAGGGTTTGAAATGTTTGACTTTTTAGGTGGGTTATATGTATCAGCCATAGCAATTGATGATAATATTGATGATTTGTTGAAAACAATTGATAATTTAATAAATTGGATTAATGGACAGAATAGCTTTGAACTGGATTTTCGTCCAGGACGATATCGAATGACACGCCGTTTTACATCAGATGAATCATCGGAAGTTATTGAAAAAGCTTTGGGATATGGTCAACTTGAGGTATTTATACCTATAAAGATAATTTAGAATTGATGATAAAATAATACGATTGATTGATGGAATTGTTTCTAATACTCATTAGATTAATGCAATAAAGATAATAATAAAAACTATTCATTAAAAGATTAAATAGATTATAGAATAAATAAAAGCTTCTTCGGTATTCGAAGAAGCTTTTTTAAGCATAGTACATTTTACATCATACCATAATCTGGAATTAAAGTCTAGTAATTTTTTTGATACGCAGTACAATGGAATTACCGGTATAAAGGATCCTAACTCAAGGAGATTATCAATGAATACAAATGTATTAAAGTGGTATGAAAAAAAGGAACATATAGACGAAATGAAAAGCTGGGATAAAGGGAAGTTAAAGATTTGGGAGCAGCAGGTTGCCAATAATTTTCCAGCTGGGGCAAAAATACTTGATATAGGCAGTGGTATGGGCAGGGAAGCATTTGCACTATGCAGTCAGGGATTTGAAGTCGTTGGACTGGATATTTCGAAAGAAGCTGTTGATAAAGCAAACGAAGAAGCGGTAGCGCATGGTAGTAAAGTGAAATTTTATTATTATGATGGAGAACATATCCCGTTCGGTGATGGGATGTTTGATGTTGTAATTATATGGAGTCAGACCTTTGGATTATTATATGGTAGAAGTTATAAGGAGAACTTTCTAAAGGAATGCAAACGGGTGATAAAACCGGAAGGATTGCTGAGCTACTCAGGGCATTCACTGCTATATCTTAGTGAGCATTATAATGATTGTCTTGATGGTGATAAATTCTATCCATATATTGAACGCGATATTTACTGGGAGACATTTTCACTGGAAGAACTCGAGAATTATTCAAAACAGGCAGGCTATGATATCGTGATAGGTGGGGAAGGCGAGATATATGTACCGGAAGATGGTATTGTATTATACTGCCTAAGCAGGGTGAGGTGAGAGTAAAATGAAAAATGATAGTTCAACAGAATGCTGGAATAAAGTAGAGCTGGAAGAATATATCGCGAAAGCACAGAATAATGATTTTCGTATGTATTACATTATGACATATACTTTGAAAGCAATTGGAGATGTAAGAGATAAGCACATTTTAGATTTAGGATGCGGAGAAGGAGGTTATGCAAGAGCACTTGCTGATATGGGGGCAGTTGTTACAGCTGTTGATTGTTCGGAAGCTTTATTGGATTATGTTGCTGATAGAGCTATGAAAGAGGGAGCTGATATTAAGACGTTGAGGCGGAATGCCAATGAGCTAACGGATATTCAGGATGGTGTGTTTGACATAGTTTTATGCTCTATGATGCTAATGGATGTGGAAGACCTTGACGGAACATTAAAAGAAATCCATAGGGTTTTAAAGCAGAATGGAAAGGTCTTTATTTCTATTCTCCATCCGTGCTATAAACCCAAAGAAAGTAAATGGAAATTAGAAGAAGATGGACTTAAGGTAGCTGTCAAGGATTATTTTAATCCGACAGAATGGACAGATAGGATTAATGGAGTAAATACCCCTCTTATATATAGACACAGAACACTTTCCAATTATATTAAGGCATTTAACGGAAATGATTTTATCTTGACTGATATGAATGAACCTATTCCCACAAAGGAACAGTTGAGAAGTTCTTCAAGAATTGAATGGCTATGCAAAATCCCTATGTATTTGTTTATGGAACTTAAAAAGAAAGGATGGGAGTGAAATAAATATTATGATAACTTTACGGAGAATTACACTGGATAATCGGAGGGAATTGTTTCGGCTGGAAGTTACAAAAGAACAACAACGATATGTGGCATCAAATTTATCAAGTGTCGCATCTTGTTATGTTCTAACAACAAATGGTAGTTGTCCGATGCCCTTTGCTATCTATGCTGACGAACAGATGGTAGGTTTTGTTATGATTGTTTATGGCGATACAGGGTATGATCAGCCTGATATGGCGAAGGATAATTATTGTATATTAAGGTTGATGATAGGGGAACAATATCAGAATCGCGGGTATGGGCGTGAGGCGATGGTAAAAATACTGGAGTACATACGCTCATTTCCGGCAGGAACTGCAAAGTATTGTTGGATACCATATGAACCAGATAATATAGTGGCTAAAAAATTATATGAAAGCTTTGGTTTTTGCGATAGCGGTGAAGTATATAATAATGAGCCGATAACAGTTTTAGAATTGTAAGTAAATTGAGTAATAGTTCTTGGACGATAAAGTAGTTAAACAGACAATACAAATTATTGCAGAAAAAGCAGGTATCTGATAACATAATTGATACCTGCTTATCTTTTATCTATAACTACTCAAAAGTTCAAGCTAACTAATTTTTCTTAAGGTGGAAATACATAAAGAATAATGATTTCAAGAAATTACGGATGAAGACAAAGAAATAGTTTGGGATTATACTGTCAACTATATTGCATTTTAATAAAAAAACTAGTACGAAAAGGAGTGCCACAATAATGGAATTTACAAAACTTAAAAATAGTCTGGAGTGCTTAGGATATACCGTAAGTGAATTTAATAATGCAGGGGATGCAACCATGTATTTAGCAAATCAACTGAGGGATAGTACTATTGGAATTGGAGGTTCAGTTACTGTAGAAGAAATGAAACTGTATGATGCATTGGTGTCTCAGAATGAAGTGTATTGGCATATGCGATTACCTGAAAACATGAGTGTCATGGAAGCAAGAAAGAGAGCAAATCGGTCAGATTTCTACATTTCTTCGGTAAATGGAATTGCTGAAACAGGAGAAATCATCAATATAGATAATACAGGAAATCGTGTTTCTGCAATCAGTTTTGGACATGATAAAGTTTATTTGATAATTGGTGAAAATAAAATAGCTCCAAGCTATGAAGAGGCCTTAGATAGAGCAAGAAATATCGCTGCACCCCTTAATGCCAAACGTTTGGGAGTAAAAACGCCATGTGCGATAAAGGGTGATAAATGTTATGATTGTAAAAGCCCGCAGAGAATATGCAGAAATATTTCTGTATTATGGGAGAAACCTACAGGGAGTGAATATGAAGTTATTTTAATTCATGAAAAGCTTGGATATTAGATTAATTTTATGGTCGTTATTAAAAAATATCACTGTATTAAAAATAATGCAATTTGCGTTATGAGTTCGATGCATTAAAAGGAGGTAAACGCCTTGTACAATATTATCAAAACGCAATTAAGCCAATTTTTTGCCAATGCCAATTTTACCTGGGGTGTTTGTGGCGGGATGGCTATTGATTTTTTTGTTGATCAACATACGCGAGATCATAAAGATATTGATTTATTCAGCTACACTGAAAAAAGAAAAGATATAATAGATTTCATGCTTAAAAAAGGTTGGAGGGTATTTGAAGCTTGTGGAGGTGGTATTCAACACGAACTCACTAAATCAAGCTTAGAGGAAATTGATCTAAGTTTGTATTGCATTCATTCATCAAATAATGATTATACATTTACTCCATATTCCACAAAAAACTTAGAAATATCTCGATTCAGAAAAAATGATGCAACTATTAAGTATCTAGAAGATTTATACAGGTCAGATGTAAAAATGGGTTATTTAGTTCATGACGAAAAGATTCAAACTAAATTAGATTATGTTGAGTTCCTTTTTAGTGACAACAACCAACCATTATTAAGCTATATAGATAATGTTGATGTAAAATTATCTTGGGACAATGTAATATTGAACAGAGATGGTATCTCATATATGTGTCCAGAAATGGTTTTGTTATATAAAATAGGTATTGCAGACAGGTTAAAAAAAAGTCAAGATAAAGCTTATCATATATATGAGGAAGAATGCAGAAGTGATTTTACGACAACCTACTGCTTGATGAATGAAGTACAACGTAAATGGTTAAAATCTGCACTTATATTAACTTACCCTGAAGCGGAAGAATATATAATTAAATTAGACAATTAAGCAACGATAAGCAAAACAACAGAAATCATATTCCAGAAAGAAATCTGTAATGCTCATCTCTTATATAATGAATCGAGTTGCCTGCTCTTTTTACAGGTGTACATTTTTTTATCGGCATCCTGAAACGATGATAATATGTCTCCATGTTCGCTATTGTTATAAATACTATATCCATATGAGATAAGAGGCATTATAGTGTCTGCTTCCCTGGCCTTTTTAAAAGATTGCAGCATCAGATTTATGCATTTGCGTATGGCAGCTTCGCTGGTATTTTTCGCAAGAACGCAGAACTCATCTCCCCCAATGCGATAACACTGACCTATTTCCTTAGAACAGTTTTTAATAATACTTGCTGCAGCTTTAAGATAATAATCACCTTTGGCATGACCGTATGTATCGTTTATTATTTTAAAACCATCCAAGTCAAATAAAATAATACCCGAATGGTCCGTCGCACTTATGGCTTGCAGTTTTTTCTCAAAGGCCTGTCTGTTTAGCACCTCGGTAACGATATCGTATTTAAATTGTAATTCCCGCTGAAATAGATAGTACATTACAAGAACTAAGCTGATGCAGTGCCATGACGAGTGTATGAAAGGAAATAAAACCTGAATCGTTGTTCCGATAAAAAAAATACCATATAGTATCAATAAAAAGGAACGTTCTGTATCTTGATATTTTAAAGATTGCTGGTGGTTGGAAACCATCAATACAACTAAACCATACAGGTATGTTATAATATAAACACCAAAAAGCGGGCCTCTTGTATATTGATTATCCACTGAAACATAAAAAATCCATCCAGTCCATGGGGATGAAATCAGAAGCAAAAAATTGAATGCTATAAGCATGAGAAGGTACTTACATTTTCTGTCTAGTTTTTCAGTAAATACCCTGACCAACAGAAAAGGAATACAGGTTGAAAGTGAAAAACCAACGATATTAGCAATTATGTTTGGAATACGGAATGCCGGCCCTAGCAGATCCAGCATACTAGTAGATAGTTCAGCAACTATCACAATAACCGTAAAAATAATCGCCGTAATATATGCTTTTGTTGTTCTGACAGGCATAATTGTGTTCTTTGAAATTAGAAATAATAGAACTAGAAGCATTATTATATTGATTGTACTGCTTGTAATTAACGATAGGATAGAATTTTGCACCTTACTTCCCCCCATGGTATCAAATATAATTAGCCCGATAGACACTTTTTTCATCGCTACCTAATTACCAGTATTTTACCATAGTTAAGAATCCGATTCAACCATCTTATTGTATCCGCTAAAGTAAGACAATTTAAAAACAAGGCATCGGGCTGTCATTCCCATTGCCTTGTTTTGCAAAACTTAAGTAATTACGGAGAAGTATAAGATAAATAGGGTCATGCAACTCTGAAATTTAATGATTAATCTGTAATATCATTATTACTCTCGTGACCATTAAAACATTGAAGTAAAGTAATAAATGTCTCGAGCTCTGAATTATCCAATTTCGATATGTGTTTATAAAATTCTTCTTCTTTGATCTTGATAGCATATAATGCTTTTTCACGGCCGGTTTCTGTCAACGATATTAATATACCTCGGCGGTCTTCCGGGTGAGTTTCACTTTTTACATAACCCAACTGTTTAAGTTGAGAAACAAGACGGCTGACGGAACTTCTATCCATGGCAGTTGATTCCGCCAAAAGTGTAGCAGCAGCCGGACCATAAGATAAAAGCCATCGTACTATCAGGAAAGCAGCCGGTTGCAATTGTGGATCGAAAAGGGCAGCCGTTCTAACATTAAGTGCATGGGATGCACTTATTAATGCATTCAGTTGTTCACCAAGAGCTAGTTCAAGCTGTGTTCTTAATGCAGTATCCTGTTTTTGCAATTTTTTTTCCATAGTCTACCTCATAAATTTACTTGACATATATCAAATATCTATATATACTTGACATATATCAAGTATATTTCATGCTTAAACATACGTCAAGTAAAAGATAGAGCATAAACCACAAATAGTAGGTTTATTAATCATCAAAGGAGAATCTATATGGAAAAATATCCGATTGCAGTAATAACTGGTGCTACTAGCGGTCTTGGTGAGCTGGCAGCAATTGAATTAGCCAAACGCGGAATGCATTTGGTATTAACAGCCAGGAATCAAAGCCGTGCAGAGGCTACAAGAAACAAGATAAAAGAGCTTGCTCCAAATGCAGTAGTCGAGTTTTTTTTCGGTGATTTGTCACTAATGGAGGAGGTTAAGAGAATTGGTAAGGAAATAATAGCACAATACCCTAAAATTGATATATTAGTGAACAATGCCGGTCTGCATGGTTTTGAACAGCGAGTAACCAAGGAGGGGCTGCCAGAAATGATAGCAGTGAATTATCTGGCTCCATGGCTGTTAACCAATACTTTGCTTCCTTCATTATTACAATCTTCAAAAGCGAGAATTGTTAATGTGGCTTCTGAAGCATCACGTAATCATGGAGAACTAAAATTGCCGGAGGATTTAACGGATATTTCGGATTTTACCTCCAGAGGTTCTTCCAAGCTTTATGGAAAGACGAAGCTTCTTAATATAATGTTTACAGGGGAACTTGGACGTCAGCTGACAGGGACAGGAGTTACCGTAAATGCACTAAATCCTGGGTTTAATGTTACAGGCCTCGGGCGTGAGCTGGGGTTTTCCTCTGTGTTGGCGAAGATATTAAATAAACTGCATATCGGAGATCCGGGAAAAGGCGCCGATATTATCGTACGATTAGCTACAGAAGATCAGTATCAAGGGGAGAACGGAGGATATTTTAATGTAGGCACCGGCAAACCTATTGTACCGGTATACCCAGGTGGTGACACTGGAATGCAGAATAAGTTATGGTCTGATACAGTAAATATCTTAGCACAAAAAGGTTATATTGAGTAGGAACAGTAATGTAAGCAGTAAGTGCTGATGAAGGGGCTGTTGCAAAATAGCAGTTTATTATGGCTATTTTTGCAACAGCCCCTTCGAATTCTTGCTTTCTTATTAAAAAGTATACATTAGTTTAATCTAGTATGTCTGTACTAAATTAATTGATATTCTTTAAGAAGTTTTTCAATGTCGGTGCCTGCAATTTTCTTGAGAGCTTCTGCTAGTACAGCTTTTACATTTGGTTCAAGGCTGATATCGGTAAGCTTTTTGCCATCACTCAAAGTTGAGGTAGCATTCAGTAAATCACGAATATCATAAGTACTGCCCCAAACTTCAGGTATTCCACGGTCAATATTCAAAAGAGTGTAGACACTTTCCATAGCGGTACGGACAGAGTACTCAATGGTAAATATGGTATCACGTTTTGTTTCGGCAAATTGGCCAAGGAAAGCAAAATTCACACTGCCTGACGGAATAACAGCAGGGCGGTCACCTGCTTCTCTAGGCATAAAGAATGCAGTAATGTAAGGCATCATACAAGGTACGGTATTAGCACTGTTCTCTGCCATATCCTCGATTTCATTTACCGGGACACCGATGTGATACAGCCATTCCATGCATATTTCCTTACCGGTGCATTCACGCATGGGTTTTTTGACAAAGTTACCGGGTTTGTCGGTAAATAAACCGTAAATCCATCCGACTAGCTGGTCCTTTGGCTGATTGCGGAAATGAGGCTGACGGTTAAAAGTCCAGCTGAGCAGCCAGTTTGAGTCCTTAGCGGTAACGATGCCGCCGGTAACTACCTTGCCGCTGAAGGGGTCACGTTTGCAGATCTTCTGAATATAGGGAGGGATGCGTTTGTCCAGCGTCGTAACAGTTGCAGACATCCAGTTGCTTTGCTCTGCATCATAGCAGAATTTATCCGGGTGACCAAAGGATGGATCCTGAGCTGCAATTTTACGCCACATATCCCAGCCGCCTCCCTGCTTGATCTCATGGTTAAAAGCTGCGGGGCTGTTTTGGCTGCCGATAGAAGAATTCTCTACACAGCCGCCGTTGGTGATAAATACCAGATCGTCTTCAGTCAGATCGATATGTTCCTTCTGCTCATTACGGATAATGTCAATGCGTGTGGCAACTTTCTTATCAGCTTTTGTATCAAATATTACGTTTTCCACCTTTGTACCGTAATGAAACTGTACGTTATGATCATCCAAATACTTCACCAGCGGCAGAATCATAGACTCGTATTGGTTGAGCTTTGTAAAGCGAACTGCTGTGAAATCAGGCATACCGCCAATATGATGAACGAATCTCTTGATATACAATTTCATCTCCAGAGCACTGTGCCAATTTTCAAAAGCAAACATAGTGCGCCAGTATAACCAGAAGTTTGAATTTAGAACCTCTTCGCTGAACACATCAGAAATACGTCTATTATAAAGAGCTTCATCAGGGGTAAAGAATAGTCTCATAATCTCTTGTGTGCCCTTGTCTGACAAGGTAAACTTGCCATCAGTGTGAGCATCTTCACCACAGTTCATGGTTGCACGGGTGAGAGAGCTGTTAGGGTCATGTTTGTTGAGCCAATAGAACTCATCCAGTACACTGGCGCCTTCGGTTTCCAGTGAGGGAATGGAATGGAATAAGTCCCAAAGGCATTCATAACGATTATCCACCTCACGTCCACCGCGGATTACAAATCCGGTATTATCATATTCATACCCGTCACAAGCACCCCCTGCCAGGGAATCCTTTTCCAGAATATGAATTCGTTTTCCGTCCATTTGTCCGTCACGAACAAGAAAGGCTGCGGCAGCAAGTGAAGCGAGGCCGGAGCCGATTAAATAAGCTGATTTACAATCAACATCTTTGGGTTTTTCCGGTCTGGCAAGTGATTCATAATTTCCTTTTGAATAATACATAGTGATTACCTCCGTGATTGTATATTTCTTACTACACGCACTATTGTACTATTTGCTGAAATTACTACAATAATCAATAAAAGGACTTTGATAAGATTTGCATCATCAATGGAATATTGTATAATTTTTAATCAATTTTAGGGATTTGATTAGATTTGTTAAGTTGATAGTTGTTAAGAGCTCTTGATACCTCTCCTTGAATTAAGGTGCTGAGCTGGTCGATTATTAGTTGAGGGTCTTCCCGCATATCCTTTTTAATCCAATCCATAAGCAGACCAACAAAAGCAAAATTGTAGAAGTTTGCGATAAACTTCTTGCTTTCCTCCGATACCTTCATGCCCGCTGCTTTTTCCTCTACGACACCGATCAGTAAGTCATAAGTTATAGCATAAAAGTAATCTTCTATTTTCTCTCTGCTGATAGAGTGATAAACATTGGAAATAAAAGGTTTGTTTTCAAGAACCATTTGAAAGGTTTGCAAAAAGCCCTGCTGCCAAGTCTCGTAGGTTTTTTTGCCGTTAATGGCACGTGCCGTTTCTTCCGTACATATCCATTCAATTAAATCATAAATATCTTTAAAGTGATAATAAAAGGTCATGCGGTTAATGCCGCAATCCTTAGCGATATCCGAAATAGTGATTTTACTAAGGGGCTTTCGGAGTAAAAGATTTTTGAGGGAATCTTCTAAGGCATGCTTTGTTATCTGTGACATTCAAAAAATCCTCCTTGGTTGTCCTCTTGTTTTTATACAATCAATCAATAAATAATTCTTAAATTCCTCATAGTATCAAACTATACAAGCTCTCATCAACCCTCATTTCTATACTCTTTTGGGGAGCATCCAATAGCCTTTTTAAATTCTCTGTTAAAGTAACTGACATTATTAAAGCCCGTATTTCTGGCAATCTCTGAAATCTTCCAGGTGGTCTGGGTCAATAAGCTGCAGCTTTGCAATATTCTATATCTTACCACATAGGCGATGGGCGACATCCCCATAACTTCTTTAAAGGTATGGCAGAATTGTCCTTCACTCATGGGAAGCAGTCCGGTTAAGAATTTTAAAGACATCTCTTCCTTGTAATTAGCATGAATGTAATCAATAATCGGCTGCAATCTTTCCAGTTTATAATTCTTATTCTCCCTTAGGTTTATGGAAAGTGCTGAATTCTGATAATACAAATGCCAGATTTCAAATATACGGCTCCTGATAAGGAGCTCATTTTCAATTAGATTTCCTCCGCTTAAGGTGTCCAGTTCGAATAGAAGTTGAATAATCTTTCTCTGCCAGGGCGAAGAGGAGATGATGCATAGGGTAAATTCCATTTCTCCTTGAAGAAATGGCTGGATATATCTACAATAGGTTGTATTATGCGTGCCTCCAAAAAGGCTTGGATGGAATAGCACTACGCAAGCTTCACAAGGAAGACCCATATACCCTCTGGCAGCGTGAAGCTTATTGGAATGAATGAATAATCCCTCTCCCGCAGTAACAGTATACTCCTTATCTTCTATGGTATAAACCATAGCACCTTCTATTACGGCAACAAACTCAAATTCAGCATGCCAGTGAAGATAAAAAAAATTGTCTGTGCCTTTCGGGTAACTTAAATGATGAATGGCTATTGGAAATAAGGCCGTTCCGTGTACTGCTTTTTCTTTTAAGAACATTCTGGATTTCATAATAACCTCTTTCCTGAATATCAAATCATGAGTTAGGTATTCTTTTATCTATCGTTTCATAAATGCATAAATGAGTAGTTTAACAATATCGTGTTATTAATTAGTAATTTAATTAAAGAAATGAGTTTAAATAATAAATATAATACAATTATAACACAAGTTAGAAAATAGCAAAAGGTTAGAGCGGAGTATTGAGATAGAATGCAGAAGGAGGATAGGATGGCTGAGTGTAATAGCAATAATAACCGGAGGGAGAACTATCGGTATAAACCGGTTAGTGTTCCCGGCGGGGGATTTGTTACAGGTTTTGTATTTCATCCTGCGGTACCGGATATCATGTACTGCAGGACAGATATTGGAGGTATCTACCGGTATGATTTTAGGAAAGAGTGCTGGATATCCTTAGTTGATTCGGCTACAGACCCGGAGGTCTGGAAGACCTATCCTCTTTCAATTGCCCTTGACCGCAATAATCCGGAATTTTTATATGCCATGGTTGGCCGTTTCCCAACCCACAAAATAGCCTTTTCACCGGATTACGGAAACCATTTCGAATACCTGGACACACCTGTTGATGAGAGGGGTAATTCTGTTTCAATCCATGGAAATGCTCCCGGCCGCTCTACGGGAGAAAGACTGGTGGTAGACCCTAATGATTCCGATATTTTGTATATGGGGACCATGGAGAACGGTTTATGGAAAACAAAAGACCGTTGTAAGACCTGGGAGCAGCTGACTATCTGTTACCCCGGAAGAAAACCAGAAAAGAATATTTCCTTTGTGGAAATTGATCCTGCAAGCGGAAGCAGCGGTGTACCATCAGGGAGAATTGTTGTAGCGGTAAGCGGTGAAGGTGGTTCTCCCGGCAATAACATAAGAGGGCAAAGTGTCTACATCAGTAATGACGGAGGAGAGAATTTTACCCCCCTTTCCTTAGAACCGGCGCCTCTTCTTAGCGGGTCTTCGGATTATCCGGGATATGTGGGGCAAAGGGCTGTCTTTTTAGAAAAGTACCTGTATATCACTTATGCTGCCTATAATATTGGTTGGTCTAACTGGAACAGCTACGGCTGTGATACGGGGCGGTGTTATGACGGTGGGCTATACCGTTATGAACTGGATAGTGAGGGCAATGTACTGGAAGCGCTGGATATAACCCCTCCCAATATTTTTGCTGCCGCCTTACAGGAGAATGAGGCGTCCGGCAGAAGATTGGGCTATGGGATGGGTGGAATATGCGGGGATAGAAGTAGACTCGGTACTATAATCTGTTCCACTATTCTATCAGAACAGGATACCATTTACAGTTCAATGGATTACGGTGTAACCTGGATACCGGTGCTCTCCGGCCTTACAATCGGGAATATTGATTTTAATGTATCTTATCAAAAGCCCGAATATAATGGGAATGAATCTCTGATACATTGGATGTCGGATGTCAAGATTAACCCCTTTGACAGTGATAGGGCATTCTTTAATACCGGAGCCGGAGTTTTTATGACAAAGAACCTAAGGAATGCAGAGTACGGCAAGGCGGTAAATTGGTCCTGCTGTGATGTAGGTATGGAAGAAACCGTGCACCTAAACATCTATTCACCTCCTTCCGGAAATGTAAAGCTAATTGATATTATCGGGGATTATGGCGGGTTTGTATTTACAGATCTGGATAAACCGGCGAGAAATACCTTTGAAGATTATAAAAAAGACAGATGGATAACTGCCATGAATGCAGATTACCCGGACAGTAACCCCAATCTTTTAGTAGTAACCCCAAGAGGTAATTGGAAAGGGAAAACCAAAGGAGGTCTGATTATATCCTATGACCAGGGTAATACCTGGGAACAGTTACCGGATCCCTTAGGGCTTAGTGAGGAGCTGGACAAACAGATTCAGGAGCTTAAGAACCCCAATGTCACCTCCGGTTGGGTGGCTGTTTCCGCAGACGGTAATAGGATTCTTTGGACAATTGGAATTCCTGTCTATGCTTCAAGGCTTGTTTATACCAAAGACCTGGGCAAGAGCTGGCATCAATCGACGATATATAATCTGGAGGGAAAGCCTTTCACAGATACTAATATTCCTTTTAAAGTAATGTCTGACCGTGTGAATCCCGATATTTTTTATGGCTTTGGGGAAGTAAGGAAGGGCGGAGGTTTCTATGTAAGCACAAATGGCGGCGAGACCTTTTATGAGGTGCAAGTTCCCCTTGGATTCCCGGAGGTGAACTTAGCCGGTATTGACAGCGAACAGCATTATGAGATTAGAGCGGAGTCAGGCAAAGAAGGGGTTATATGGCTGGCTATGAATCAATATGGATTGTGGAAAATTACTTATAATTATAAAGCCAATCAGCTTCAAGGAAAGCGGGTATCCAAAGCAGGAGACTACATAAAAAGGATAGGTCTTGGAAAAGAAGCCCCAGACAGTGACTTCAAAACATTGTATACCAGCGGTACCATAAATCAGGAATATGGATTCTATAAATCTCTGGATGAAGGTGTGAACTGGATTCGTATAAATGACGAGGAACATCAGTATGGTGATATCCGGTCCATCTCCGGTGACCCCAGAGTATATGGCAGAATCTATGTAGCTACCGGAACCAGAGGAGTGGTATATGGTGAGCCTCTCTGATATCTTGGAAAAAGAATGATGATTTTTCATATTAGTGTTTTAAACCGCTCATAAATCGGCAGCTGATTTGTGAGCGGTTTATTTGGTTTCATAATAAAGAAGTGCCTGCAAGGAACAGGGAAAGGTCTGTCAAAAGGTAACCAGCTTACAGGTTCCTTATACCAATAATTAACTTTAAAATTATTAGATATTGAGACGGTTTAAAAATGGTGATAATATAAAAGTACTATACTATTCGTTAAGGCAGGTGAAGTCAAAGTGAAAAAAATACTTGTGATCGATGATGAGGTTGCTATCAGAGATTTAATTGAATTAGTACTGAAAAAAGAAAATTATCAGGTGAAAACTGCTGAAAACGGTGCTGCAGGACTTCGGGAGATGGATACATTCCGCCCTGACCTGGTGCTGCTGGATTTGATGCTGCCTGACTTCTCCGGCTATGACCTATGCAGAGAGATTGTAAAAAAGTCCAGTATCCCGGTTATCATGATATCTGCGAAGAATGAAACCATTGATAAGGTGCTGGGACTTGAGCTTGGAGCGGAGGATTATGTGACAAAACCTTTTGATAATAGAGAACTGATTGCCAGGGTAAAAGTGGTTCTTAGAAGGTTTGAAAATACTGACCAGATGAAAAATGACAGTACGGAGCCAATTCTATATGGCGATTTGGAAATAGACCTGGAAGCGAAAAGGGTGTTAAAGGGTGGTGCTCAGATTGCCCTCACGGCAAAGGAATATCAAATCCTGGAGACTCTCTCTAAAAGACCCACGAAAATCTTTACCCGGGATGAACTTCTGGAAATTGTATGGGGTTACGACTACCTGGGAGACAGCCGGAGTGTTGATATGACGGTTATGCGGCTTAGAAAGAAGCTGGAGGAGGATTCGGAAAATCCCAGATATGTAAAAACTGTTTATGGGTTTGGCTATCAATTTGGAGGTGATTCCCTTTGAAATATGCTACCAGACTTCTTCTGAGCTTTTTGTTTTTCTCCATATTATCCTTTGCCATAATTATTGTCACAGTGGACCGGGCAATTGATTATTATAGCTTTATAACCATTGAAAAACAGATGATGGAAAAGGCTGATATATGTGAGCTCACCTTTCGGGAGGTGCTTACAAGACTTGATAAGTCCAATGATCTGAAGTCCTCAGAAGTAGCTAAAAATGTTCTTGAGGTCCTAAAAGCTTCCGGAAGGGAAATCAGAATTTATGATAACAAACTCAATCTTTTGGGGTCGGCCTTGAATGGAATCATTGTGACCGATGGCAGTCCCAAGATATTCAAAGATAATATCAGCAAAGCTCTGAAAGGAAATTACTCTTATACGGTAACAGAAAATGGCTTAATTTATTTTGCTATGCCAATTCAAGATAAATACTACCAGAATGTTTATGTGTTTGAGATGGTGGAAAATATCTCTTACTTTTATGAAATTATGAGTAAGATCCGTTATATCTTATTGATTGGTGCAGCCGGATTTACATTTCTGATAATCCTTTCCGGTTTGTATATCGCACGTAAGACTACAAAGCCGATTAAGTATCTCCTTGAGGCTACCGATAAATTTTCCAGGCAGCAATTTGATCAGGTGGAACTAAAACGGAAGGATGAGCTTGGGATGTTGGCTTCCGGGTTAAATCAAATGGGTATTAGACTAAACAATTACATTCAATACCAAAAGCAGTTCGTTTCCAATGTATCTCATGAGCTAAAGACACCTCTGACGGCCATTCAAGGGTTTTCTCAGTATTTATACGAAGATGAGAATGAAAATGAGGACCTAAAAAAAATCTATTCCCATCTGGTAAATGAGTCGGAGCGCCTGACAAAGCTTATTAATGAACTGCTGATTCTGTCAAAGTTCGATAAAGGAGCACAGCAGCTTACCATTGAAAAAGAAAACATATCCGACCTTACAAAGGCAGTTGTTGAGGAGATGAACTCCAAGGCAAAGAAAAGGGAGATTACCATTGAAACGGAGCTGGAAGACAGTATATATGCAGAGGTAAACAGTGTCTTGATGTCACATGCAATTGCAAATATCCTGGATAATGCCATAAAGTATTCCAATATAGGCGGCCAAATAAAAGTAGAGACATTAAGGCTAGAGACCCCAGCCGGTGTAAATATGGCAGCTATTAAAATAAAAGATCAGGGTATTGGGATTTCTAAGAGTGAGCTTACGTTAGTAGAAGAGAGATTCTATAGGGCAGAAAATGCTAATATTGCTACAGGTTCCGGCCTTGGACTTTCTCTTTGTAAAGAGATTCTGGAAAAATTCAATGGTGAGTTAATTCTGGAAAGCAAAATTGGTTTAGGCACTACGGTAACCCTTTTAGTTCCCTTGACGTAATGTTACAAGAATGTTATAAGTTTGTTATTACTCTGATAAAAGGTTATTTTATAATGACATTGTAACTTAGATGAAACAAATATTTTAAGGAGGAATAACAATGAAAGGTTTAAGAAAAATAGCAGTAATGTCTATGCTTTTAGTATTTTGTGCAGTAGTATCAGTGGGGTGTAAAAAGAACGAAGATAATACACCGGGTAATTCCGATAAGGCACCAACCGAAACGGTTAAGGATAATCAAAATGAAACGGAGCCTACACCGACCGTAGAGGTAATAACGACAGATACCCCTGCTGACAGCTCAAAGGACGATGGAGATGAGGTTGTAAAGGAAGGCACCGTAGAAAAGGGCGGAAATGTAGTTTTAAAGCAGCTCGCTTTTCTCTATAAGGAAAATACGATTGCTCTTTCTGATATTGTGGATGATAAAAAAATAGAAGACATTCTTGGAAAACCAAAGGAAATCAAAACTCATACTTATTCTGCAGATGACGGATTAAATATGGATCAGCTGAATGGAATGACAGAAAAGCAATATATCTTCCCGGGACTTGTTATAAAGACCATTGATGCTTCCGAAGATAAGAATTTCTTTATCCATAGCATTGAAATTACAGATGCCAAATATACAACTACAAGAAATATTAAGGTAGGAGACAGCTTTGATAAGCTGAAAGAAGCTTATCCGGAAGGGAATCTCCTTGGAGGCGAAATTAGTGACCAGGAAGATGATTTCCGATACGAACCGGTTAATTATGTGGATACAATGATCTTCCATATTAAAGATAAAAAGGTGGAGAGCATACAGATAGCTACCTTGTTAGATTAATCCGCTAGTGAAAATTGAAAGAACTGCCGCAAAATGAAGTGGTATGCAGTCCCTGTATAGGACAATGAAATAAAAATCCTATATAAGGGCTGTATATCCGTCCTCAGAGATCATTTTGCGGCAGTTTTTTATGAGTACTTTTCCTGGGACAGTTTAGAAGAGGTCTTTTTTACATTGACCGGAATCTGAGCCAAGATAATGGCAATAAAGAGCAGCAGACACCCGGATAATTCACGTTTTGTCAAGGATTCGCCCAGGATAATCCATCCCCCCAGAGCAGAAAATACGGATTCCATACTCATAAGCAGGGAAGCTATAATTGGATTCACTCTTTTCTGACCAAGTATCTGAAAGGTGTAGGCAACACCGCAGGACAAAACACCTGTATATAATAAAGGAATCCAAGCCTTAAGAATGGATGATATATCAGGCGTTTCAACCACAAACATAGCGATGGAAGAGAGAAAACCGCATACAAGGAATTGGATGCAGGATAATTGCACGCCATCCACCAGAGGTGAAAAATAATCAATTACCAGAATATGTACGGAAAAGACCAGAGCACACAGCATAAACAGCGTGTCTGCAGGTGCAATATTAAATCCGTCGGTGGCACACAATAAATAAATACCAAATAATGCGATCAATATGCTGATCCATAAAGTGATACCCGGACGTTTTTTGAGAAATATACCTATTATAGGAACGATTATAATATATAGCGCTGTGAGAAACCCTGCCTTAGAAGCTGTTGAATGAACTAACCCAAGCTGCTGAAGATTGCAGGCTACAAATAATAGACATCCGCAAAGAGTTCCGCCCAGTAATAATTGTTTTCGGTTTCTTTTTTCGGAATCCGGTTTTCTTTTATTTTTATCCCGGGTAAAAAATATAATGGGGAGCAGAGTAAGGCCTCCTATGAAGGAACGTACCGCATTAAAGGTAAAGGAACCGATTAAGTCTCCCCCGATACGCTGTGCTACAAAGGCAATTCCCCAGATAAATGCCGCAAGTAGCAGCATGGATTCTCCAAGTAACGAATTTTTTTTCATAAAAATACACCTCATTTTAAGCTAAAATTTTATGGACTCAAGTCAATTAGGTAATTCTAATACAATCCTATGTGAAATACAAGTAATAAATATTAATAGCGTTGTATAACCTAAGGAAATGATTTTAAGTTTCTTAAAATTAGCTTATACCAAGTTAATGGAAGATGTGATATTATGGAAGCAGATTATACTCAATGAAAGTAACCAAAAGGTGAAGTTGAATTGATATAAAATAAATAAAAATCAAAGGAGAAAACGAGTGAATACTTTTCAAACCATGGATTCAAAAGACTTTAAGGAAAGCCCTTTTCAGCTGATAGGAAATGAGTGGATGCTGATAACCGCTGAAAAAGACGGAGTAGTTAATACAATGACTGCCTCCTGGGGTGGCCTTGGTGTTATGTGGAATATGGATGTTGTCTTTACAGTAATCAGAAAGAGCCGCTTCACAAAGGAATTAATTGATGGTGCAGATAGTTTTTCGCTGTCTTTTCTGAACCACAAGGATTATCAGAAAGAATTAAGTTATTTGGGTACCGTTTCCGGAAGAACGGAAGATAAAATAAAGAAAGCGAATCTTAATGTAAATTATCAAGAGGGGGTTCCCTTCATCGATGAAGCAGATAAAGTATTAATATGCAAGAAGCTCTTTGTTCAGAAGATGGACACGGATAGCTTCGTACTTCCTGACTTTGGTGATAAGTTCTACGGAAATAAGGATTATCATGATCTGTATATTGGCGGAATTACAAGTATATTGACCAGATAACAGTTCATAAGACGAAATCTTATTAACTGTTTGGTGATATGAAGTCACCTGACCGGTTATTGAAGGTAAGAATAGAGAAAGTTATAATAAATGTGACCGGTCAGGAAGGAAACAAGAAATGAATATAGGGAAGAAGATTAAAAGCCTGAGGCTGCAAAAATCAGTAACCCAGGAAGAATTAGCAGGACATCTGTCAATTTCAGCGCAAGCCGTAAGTAAGTGGGAAAATGATATAACGACACCTGATATCCAATTGTTACCGGAGTTGTCTGCCTTTTTCGGCGTTACAATTGACGAATTGTTTGACGTTGCAGCAAAAACTCATTTGGAACGCATTGAAAATATGCTGCAGGTTAAGAAAACCTTGTCAAAAATGGAATATGATTACGCCCAGGATTTTCTGAAAGAAAACCTTACAGATAGTGAATGCAGAGGGAAATGTCTGAACCTGCTGGCAGAACTTCATATTCATGAAGCAGCGATGCACAGTGATCAAGCAGAGTACTTTGCGAAAGAAGCCTTAAAGGAAAATCCGTCCTTAAAGGATAATCATACAGCGCTGTTGTGGGCACAGCATGGCACCATACCGGACTGGAATTATTCAAATCATCATAAACGGATTGCTTTTTATCAGCAGTTTGTAAAAGAAAATCCGAAATATGCAAGAGGATATATGTACCTTTTGGATGAACTGATTGCAGATGGCAGATTGCAAGAGGCAGATGAAGTACTGCTTGAAATGAAGAGAGCAGAGGATGACTGCCGTGTCAGAATGTATGAAGGCCAGATTGCCTGGGCAAGAGGAAAACAGGAGGAAGCCTACTCTATCTGGGACAGTATGGTGAAACAGGAACCTGACAACTGGCTGGTATATGCCTATGCAGCAGACCGCTATGCGGCGGATGGCAGATATCAGGAGGCAATTGAGTTTAATAAACAGGCTTATCTCTTACAACCGTCTCCCAAATATATCGATGCTTATGAGTGTATTGCTCATATATATGAAATTATGGGGGATTATGAGGAGGCTGTAGATGCTTTGGAGGAAGTCATTCATATCTTGGAACAGGAATGGCAGGTGACGGAAGGTGAAGCAATTGACAGGCAGCACAGAGAGATACTCCGGTTAAAAGAGTTGGCAAAGAGCTTATAATATAGAACATTTAACAAGTAAAACAGGGGCTGCCACAAATGAATTTTGCGGTAGTCCCTGTCTTTTACGTTATTTTATACTTTGCAGACCGGATTTCATGGCCAGCTTTCTGAGAGAAGGATTGTACATAGCCGGTGATTTTAGATTTTTCAGCTGCAGATTTAACTTAATATGGTTCATTTTATGACTGTATCTATCTAGGAAACCATCGATTCCACCTTCAAGGCTCTGTGCCAGATAATAAGAGCTTTTTAGTGCATAGCTGATTCCTTCTGCTGAACTGGGGCTGATGGCACCGGCTGCCTCACCAATCAGAGCAGTGCTGTCTTTACCGGTAAAGAGCTGTGATGTTTTCGTAGGTCTTAGGATAAATGCACTTTCTGACTTTACTTTATTACCAAAATGATAATCCAATTGAGTTAATTTGGATTTTAACAGTTCATATTTTTCTCTGGTGTTTTCCCTGGGCTTTAAGGCAGCACCTAGTAACAGGGAGTTTCCCTTTGGTATAATCCAGGAGTAGAAGTCGCTGATTTCTTCGTCAAAAATTGCCGTATAGTAGGGGAGCTTATATGCGCATTCAAACCATTCCTGAATGGCAATATATTTATCGGGTACGGCTATGGAGCTCCTGGAACTTTTGGTGATTAAATGCCGTACTCTTGAGGAAGCACCATCCGCTCCTACAACTACTTTGGCCTTTTCAGATATCAATTGGTTGTTATAGATATATCTGACCTCATAGCCTCCCGGTATTTCGGAGTAATCCAGGAAAGAAGCGTTGAACTTTTTCTCCACGGTATCCGGAATAAGTGAGATGAACCATCTATCGAATTTTTCCCTGTCTATATTAAAATAAAAGCGTTGATATAATCGTTCCAGTTTAGCGGATAAGTCAATCGTCCTTACAGCAAAAAGCTGTGGATCCACCAAAATATCCCCGGGGATTCCAAGACCAAGGAAGGCAATCATTTTTTGGGCATCCGGTGCCAGTAATCCACCACAGCATTTATGAGACAGATTTGAAGGCTTCTCATTCTCCCTATCTCTTTTATCAATTAGTAAGACTTTATATTGATTACCGATTAACCGTGCAAGGTTAGCACCTGCCGGACCAGCTCCGACAATAATAATGTCATACATAATCATCACCTGTCATTCTTTCTTTTCATCGCTGCTAAATTCCAGAATATCTCCCGGCTGACAATCCAGAGCTTTACAGATCGCCTCCAGAGTAGATATACGGATGGCCTTAGCTTTGCCATTTTTTAGGATGGAGAGATTGGCCATCGTTATACCGACTTTTTCTGAAAGCTCGGTTACACTCATTTTTCTTTTTGCTAGCATAACATCTATATTAATTATAATTGACATACCATCCTCCATGCCTTTCCAACAACACGCGTATTTGCCGAGGCTTCCCGGACCCATATTCGTATAAATCTTCTGTTCTGTTATTCTTATACTGTTAAATCATTTTCTTCTTTCATATCAATAGCGTTCTCTAATAGCTTCTGAAGTACAGCAGCAAACACTGATATTATAAGAGGAGCAAAAGTGAGCGCCAGTCCGATAAGAATAATACCGGGTGCATCTTCCCTTTCAGCTATGATATAAAAGGAGAACATACTAATACCGTATAAAATACTGATAGCAGCTCCGCAGTATTTTATATACTTTAGAGAGGAAACAGAAACTTTGGAAAAGGCAGTATTTTTATCAATATAGCTTAATAACCGATAAGCCTGATATAAGGCAAAGTAAAAGGGAAGAGCTGATAAATAAGCGTTTATTATAACCGGCAGGTAAACAAGTTTGGGATATTCAGAGGCAGCTCCCTTTGCGATTAAAGGCAGGAAAAATATGCAAAGAGCAAGGATTGGAAGCCCAATGAGGAAAAGGGATATTTTTAAAAAGAGTGTTTTGGTTTTCATAAAAGCACCTCGCATTATTATATAATTAGGTAAAATCATTTAGCTAGATTATAAAGAATAATTTATCGAAAGTCAATAAATATATATCGAAATTAAGAATTATAGCTAGCAGAATATATACCTATGGAAATTGGAACCTCCCGGCAAAGGGTATTTAAAGGGATACGTGATGATAAAGATGGAAAAGAGTTTAAACAACTGATTTTTATCTAAGAAAAAATATGTTATAAAATGATATAAATCATGTTTAGAAGGAGTAAACTAAAGATGAATTTGAATTCTATAGTGAATTTTATAAAAGTTTTACGGCAGATGAAATAGTTGATTATATAGAGCAGCCTAGAAGATTTCTAAAATAAAAGAAAATAGAGAAAGAGATTTAGTATTTTTAAGGGATGTTATGAGAATCTACTTGAAAGTCGAACGGGATAAGGCCCAAAAAGGTAAATGATTTAAATACATATAACAGGACATAATAAAATGGTGGCAGTTACCTGCCACCACAAAACCACTTGCAAAGAAGCTTGAAGTGGTATATAATCAAGATAGAAACAATCAAAGACTCGTTAAAGTTATTTGATTTCCAATCAGTTAGTGAGAAAATAGCTATCCTACAACTTGCCGGTAGAGGATAGCTATTTTTTTGTTATTGATTTGATTATCGCAATAATCTAGTATTTTTCATTCATCCTCTTCAACATACTCAAACAAATCCCCCGGCTGGCATTTTAATGCTTTACAGATTGCATTCATGGTTTCAAAACGAATGCCTTTCATTTTATCGTTTTTTAGATTGGATAAATTTACATTGGTCATATCAACTTTACCGGCTAATTCATTTAATGACATTTTTCTATCCGCCATCATTCTATCCAATCGAATAATTATAGACATCTAGAACCCCCTATGCATACTGATTAATTTCATCCTGAAGGTCATATCCAAACTTAAATATTTCTGATATTACTCCGATTATAACACCTAAAAGACAAACCATAAAGTTTATATTTGAAAAGTGTAAGGTTGGATTTTGAAATACATATAATTTAATCAGATCGGTAACGGCAGCTGTTATCAGCGGCATCAAAAATGTAAGCAGTGCAATGAAGCGCAGGCGCTTAATATTTTTTACTGAAAAAGGTTCAAAGATATTATCCAGCATAAGAAATACCAAATGGATGATAAAAGCCATAAAGATATAGGTTACCAAAGACTTCACTTTGTCAATCAGGATACACAGCTTAAAATTTGTGTTGCTGTTTTTATCTACGTTTGACATATATTCATTATAGTCTATATTACTCCATTGATCGCCATCAATGTAAAGAGTATAGGCACCTGTTTCATTGCTTCTCACTTCAAAAGCATCCGCGCTTTTCTTAGATAGGTCATAAATATCAATTGCTGTTAAGATAATTAATGATAACATTAGAAAAGATAGAAAAGATATAAATTTACGGTATTTACTTGCAGTTTTTTTCATTTTAGTAATTTTCTCTTCCATATATGGCTCCAATCTGTGTTATGTATTTTCTATTCCTCTGTTATTGGTATTATATTCTATAAAAATATAAAATGCAATAATTATTTAAAGTAATACTTTAAATAATTATACTATTACTAGAATCGAAACTTAATTAAATAGCATTATGACATTAATAGATTGCTGGCGGCATAACAGGAAAGGATTTTACAAAGCATATTATTGTTTAGGCAGACAGAATTTTACTTGTAGATTCACTGGAATAATGTTATTAATAAAGATAGAAGTATTCAGTAAATATTCGGAGAAGGAGAAGTCAATGAAATTAAACTACAAGCGAACGCTCTTAATTAGTCTTGCATTTATGTCAATCTGTGCTTTTTGGCAGCTATATGACACCATCATTCCTTTAATCCTGCAAAACACTTTTAAATTTGGTGAGACCGTTACCGGAACAGTAATGGCTATGGATAACGTTCTTGCTATCTTTTTACTGCCTATTTTTGGGGCATATTCAGACAGAGTCAGTACCAGATTAGGAAAGAGAACGCCATTTATTCTAATCGGTACCATAACTGCGGTCATCCTAATGCTGGTCCTCCCAATGGCGGATTTAGCGGAAAACAGGATAGTCTTTATCGGAGCACTGCTGCTATTACTGATTGCAATGGGCTCCTATCGTTCCCCTGCAGTCGCGTTGATGCCGGATGTCACACCCAAACCCCTGCGAAGTAAAGCCAATGCAGTCATTAATCTGATGGGAGCAGTGGGAGGAGTATTTTCACTAGTCATGATTAAGGTCATGATCAAACAGGTGGATAAACCCAATTACTTTCCGGTATTCCTTGCAGTTGCTGCATTAATGGTAGTGGCAGTGGCAGTATTGGTGAGTACGGTAAGAGAAAATAAGATTGGCGTATATACGGAAGAGAAAGAGGAAGAAGAGGCTGAAAAAGGAAAAGAAACGAGAGGGAGTTCCTCAAAACTTCCCAAGGAAGTTATGAAAAGTCTTATTTTTATTCTGGCTTCCATCTTCTTATGGTTTATGGCTTATAATGCAGTCACCACTGCATTTTCCAGATATGCTGTTAAAGTATGGGGGTTAAAAGGCGGCAGCTTTGCCAACTGTCTGCTAATTGCTACCATAGCTGCAATTATAAGTTACATACCCATTGGAGCTATTTCCGGTAAGTTTGGACGTAAGAAAACGATTATAGGTGGTATCCTGCTGTTATCCGCATCTTACTTCGCCGGTATACTGTTTAAGGAGTATTCGGGAATGATTAACCTTGTTTTTGCGGTTACCGGCATTGGGTGGGCAGCCATTAATGTGAATTCCTATCCAATGGTAGTGGAGATGAGTAAAGGTTCGGATGTGGGGAAATATACCGGGCTCTATTATACTTTTTCCATGTCAGCACAGATTATAACCCCCATTCTGTCAGGGTTCCTAATGGAGCATGTTTCATACCATACTCTGTTTCCTTATGCGGTGATATTCACGCTTCTATCCTTGTGTACAATGCTGTTTGTAAAGCATGGAGATGCGATACCGGATAAGAAGGGAAGTATATTAGAGAACTTTGATTCGTAGAATACTTTCGTTAAATAAAGAGACATCTTGAAATGAATCCCGGTTTATATGTAAAAGCGGGTTCACTATAAGATGTCTCTTTTTGTGATGGAAGGTGTTTGGCGCTGCTAAATTCCAGCTTTCGGTTTATTGTACTTTATCAAAGTTAAGTATTTTTTCAAAGCTTTATGCCAGGACGCATAATCTGTCTGATGACGGTGATCGGGCAGGCTAGTGTGTTTGGATAGATAGGCCCCCATGAAATCAGTTACTTTTTTGGCACCATAAAAATTCAGATGATTTCCTTTGTCGCGGGTATCCAGTGACCAGTTTAAGCCTATGCTTTTCGTATGTAAATTCATATCAACATAGGGCAGTGAATTTTCTTTGGCAAATGCCGCAGCTGAATTATGTTTCTCATAAGTCCAACACAAAGGAGAAGGGGTACTGTATAGGATCAATTGAATGTTATTTTCTTTACATAGTTCTGTAATCTTATTCAGATAAATTAATGGCTGGTCACCGATTGGCTGCGCTTTTCTTGTTTTGTGTACATAAGGGCCGCCGATATAAGGCTTGGTGAGGGTTGTATAGTGAAAACCCTGGTATACTTTGGGGATTCCGGGACCCGGTTTTTTCTTTGCTTCTTCTAAGATACCAAGGCTGAAGTTTTTCCAGCTGTTGTGATATTTGTAAACAGGAAATAGGTTTTGTGTAGCTTTATCTACAGCATCAGAAAGTGCATTGCTGTATTTAAAATCCCGGTAAAAGGCATTTGTTTCAAGGAGTACCACCTTTGGAGTTTGTTTGGTTAGCAGCTGCTCCAGCAGATAGTAGGTATCCTGGAGCCTCTGCCCTGGAACACCGCAATTGAAGCCGGTATAGCCGTATTTTCTCCATAGTTCCATGGGTGATATGCTGGTACTGCATTCGCTGTCACCGAGAGTCACGTAATCAATGGTTCCTTTCGGGGCATTTAAAACACCGTTCATCTTTTTATAAGGGCCTTCATTGATACTGTTATAAGGCAGAAACAAGTTTGATAGTACAAATAATATCAGAAACAGACCGGCAGTAAATATAATTGGTTTTAACAAAATTTTTAGTTTCATAGTAATTCCTTTCGTGAATATGAAATCTTCGATTTGATATTCCTGAATCTATAGTTGAAAACTGCTATATTTGCAGACTGCAATTAAAAACCGGCATATATTAATTTAGCAGGGATATATCCGGCACCGTAAGCACCGAATATAATAACTATTACAATAGCGGCATACAGGAAACCCCAGCGGGCTGCAATATGCCAGCCGGCAATCCTTTCACGGATGGCAATTCCCTTTTCGTGTAATATTCCAACAATTAAAACAGCGATAAGGCCCAAAGTTACAACGGCAAAATCCTTAAGGGACAGGCCTAGTTTCAGTAAAGAACCATCTGTGAGCGTGGATAATTGAAATCCTGTGAATATGGAGCCGAACATCTTAAATCCCACGCCTAAGCCATTGGCCCGAAAGAACAATTCTCCAGTGAAGATAATCGGCAATATCTTAATGGTCTGCAGTGTTCTGTAATACCAAGCATTTCGATTAATCTTTAAAATCTCCGTAATCTTAAGTATCATTGGTTCACATAGATTGCCTAATAAAATCAGTGTAAAATAATACATACCAAAGAAAAGATAGTTCCAGCCGGTGCCATGCCATAAACCATTGCAGAACCATACTCCAAGTAATGCAATGGAGGAAGGGATTATCTGGCCTAAGTGTCTGCCGAATTTCGCCTTTGAACTTTTTCCAAGGTTCTTTACGAATTTAGTTAAGGAAATCGGATAGAAGATATAATCCTTTAACCAGGCACCAAGAGTAATATGCCAACGCCTCCAGAACTCAGATGCGGTTTTGGAAAAGAAAGGCTGTCTGAAATTCTCCGGAAGGGTGATACCAAACATCTCACCGGTACCAATCGTAATATCGATACAGCCGGAGAAATCAGCGTATAGCTGGAAGGTATAAAGTACAGCTGCCGCTATCACTGTAATTCCGCTGTAATGATTTGGACCTGGTTTGTCAAACACCGTTACGACAAGCATGTTTAACCGGTCAGCAATAATAAGTTTCTTAAAAAGCCCCCACAGGATTCGCTGCATACCAAAGGTGACATTCTTATACATCAACGGTTTACCAGCATATAGGGCTTCTGCTGTTTGGGAATAACGGCAGATAGGGCCTTCCATCAATCCCGGGAAAAAGGCCATATACAGTGCCAGCCTTCCTAAATTCTCGTCTGCTTCAATCTTTTGATAATAAATATCCATCAAATATGAGATGGCCTGCAGTGTATAAAAGGAAATACCTATAGGCAGGGCAAATCGGAAAACAGGCAGAAGAACCGGTGAAGAAAACAGTGTTAATAATCCGTTAAGGCTGCCCGTAAAAAATCCGGAATACTTTAATACCAGCAGCATTCCAAGCTGCATGGCTATGCCAAAGAAGAGAATACCGCGGCTTTTCTTAGCATAGACAGCTTTCAGGGCTTTTCGGTCCTCGGCAGTTTGTTCCTTCACCAAAAGGTCTTTCCTTGTAACAGAAAGCCATAATCCTATGTAATGCATCGACATGGTAGAGAGGAGCAAATACACCAGGAGCTTTCCGCTGATGGAAATAAAGAAAATATAACTGGCAAGTAAAAGTACCTTTGGGCGGTGTTTATCCGGGAAAATCTGATAAATGAGTAATACTGCCGGTAAAAACAATAACAAATAAAGTATGGAAGTGTAAGTCATAGGATTAATCCTCTTGTAATCTCGTTATCATGTTCCACATAGCTTGTGCTGAATTAAAATTAACCGGCACCAGATCAACGGGTGTAATTTCGATACCAAAGGCATCTTCTAATTCCGGTATAAGGGACAGGATGGAGAAGGAATCTAAAAGACCTCCGTCAATAAGTCTGGTTTCTGTTTCATAGTTAAGATTTGGGTTGATATCCTTTAAAATAGCCATTAATTTTTCCATATGTTTTAATCTCCTTTGATTATTGAATTTATTATATTGGTGAGTTTATTGAAAGCATTGCTTAACCGGGAAAACGCTGTGCTGTTCCGGGCATTTGAATGAGTGGAATGAAGGGTTAATCTTAGGGTTGAAGAAAATAATTTAAAACATCAGTAGGATAATTTCCTCTTGCCTGCCTTAGATTATCTTTCTCTGAGTACAAAAGTACCTGGGGCAGTTCACGGCTTAAGAAGAGGGATATTCCCTCTGTAACCGAATAAGCACCGGTCTTTTCAAAAATCAATTTGTCACCGGTTACAAGTCCGTGAAAGGGATATTGTTTTACCAGGACGTCATTAACCGTGCAAAGGGAGCCGCAGACCGTCCATTCTTTCAAGTCTCCATCTTCCTGATTCCAGTGAAGAATGGGAGGTTTCTTCATTGCTAACATTTGACCATAATAGTTTATATGGTGCATGCCACCGTCTACAATGCAGTAGTTCTGGCCCTTATTATTCTTGGTATCCACAATACTGGTTACAAAGAAACCGCAGGGAGCGGCGATAAAGCGGCCCATTTCCAGAGAAATCTTACCGTTATAGGTCATTACCCTTAAAGCCTCAGCCAGGGAGGAAAGCATAGCATCTTCTTCATTCTGTTCTTCTTCAAAGTAGCATATGGGAAGACCCGGCCCGTATTCTAACTTTTTAACGGTGAAACCATATTCCTCTTCCAGAGCCAGACATAGCTTGTCGAGCATGGCGAGTTCTTTTTTCAGCTTCTCTGATACCTTTTTTTGCGTGCCCGAGAAGAATTGGATGCCTTCGATGTCAATATAAGCACGACTCTCAGGTTTATCCATGGTCTCTTTTATTATTTGGCGAAGAAGAGTTTCATCCATACCGAATTGATTTCCGGAGGTTAAGCGTAGCAATACCTTTATCGGCAGTTGCTGGCTATTTGCATAAGCTTCTAAGATATTCCAGTGAGATAAAGATTCAACTGTATAGAGAATCTGATTCCCGTACTCTTTCAGCGCATAATGGAGGTCATCCTCGCTCTTATATACGCCGGACATCACAATTTTGTCCATTCGGATAGCTGCCCGCTCACAAATATGGAATTCACCGGGAGAGCAGACTTCAAAGCTGTCAATCAGTTCTTCCAGGTCCTTTATGAGGAAAGGGTTCGCCTTCATAGCGTAGCATAGTTCCACATCGGTTCCGATTGCAGCTCTTATCTTTTGAATTTGTTCCTTCAATATGTCTGTATCAAAAAAATAAAAGGGTGTTTTATATTGGCTTATGGCTTTTTCGAATTTTTTTTCTTTCATATTTGGCTCCCATCTGCGAATTATATCTTTCCAGAAGTTACACTGCATTGCGCTAAGAGTTTCTTTCGGTCAATTTTACCATTGGCGGTAATGGGAAGTTCAGGTAAAGAGTAAAATACCGTAGGAATCATATAAATCGGTAAAGACTCCTGCATTTTCTGCTGAATAGCTTTTCCTTCCAGTCCACCCACATAAAATGCTGCAATTCGGTTTTTTGCCGTATCAAAGACACAGCAGGCTCTTTGGATATCCGGGTAACTATTCATAATTAATTCTATTTCTTCCAGCTCTATCCGATGTCCCATATGTTTTATCTGAAAGTCCTTTCGCCCTGCAAAGCAAAAGTCTCCGTCTTCGTTGCAGTAAGCAAGATCTCCGGTACGGTAAATTGTCTCTAAAAATAGAGGGTTCAGAGGATTCTGTACAAAGGCCTTTCTGGTCTGTTCTGCATTGTTATAATAACCAAGAGCCAGAGCAGTACCGGAGACACAGAGCTCACCGATCTGACCGGGGGTGGTAACTTGCCTGTCTTCTTCGTCTAGCAGGAAGACCTTTTCGTTGGGGAAGGCTCTGCCGATGGGAAGGCTTTCCTCCAGTTCGAATTCCCTGGTAATACGGTAATAGGTACAATTACAGGTAATCTCCGTAGGACCATAGAGATTTACATAGGAAGCCTCCGGAAGATACTTTTGCCAGAGTTTTAAATGCTTTATAGGCATAGCCTCACCGCTGAAGAGAACCTTGTTGACTGCTTCAGGGACTTTATAAGTAAATCCTTTTAACTGTGTTATCATACAAAGAGCTGATACCGCCCAGATTAGGGTGGTCACCTTCTTCTCACAGAGATAATCCAGAAGCTGCATAGGGATGGAGAAATACTTTTTCGGAATAATGACCATAGTTGCTCCCACCTTAAGAGTGGAATAAATATCTTTTACGGAGACATCAAAATCAAAGGGTGCCTGATTGCCGATGATATCCTCCTTACTGATAGAAAAGAGGGAAGGAAAATACTCCATAAAATCAATAACCGAACGATGGCTTACTAAAACACCTTTTGGAACTCCGGTAGAACCGGAGGTAAAGTTACAGTAGAGTGGGTCAATATCCTGTGCCTGGTCTCTGATCTGCTGCAGGCGTTCTTCATTAATATCATTCTTCAACAGCTCCTGATAGCTATTAAGTGCTCCTGTAAATCCAGCCTTTAGAAGTATCTCTTCCGTATGATTGAGGGTAATGATACATTCTGCTCCGGACACCTGTAATATCTGCTGAATACGAAAAACAGGCTGTTCAGGGTTGATCAGAATATAAAAGCAGCCGGCATATACAATTCCCATAAAAGCTGTTAAGGCTTCCACACTTTTTTCCATAAAGACTGCTATCGGCTTTCCAGGGGTTTCTATTTTTGCCAGAGAAGTGCCGATGTGCTTGGCGTTTTCTAATAATTCTCTGTAGGAGCATAGGCGGTTTATATCTTCTGCAACTATTTTTTCGGGATATTCCCTGGCGGAATGCTCTAAATATTCCAAAACATTTCTCATACTGACTCCTTTGGTGAATATCAAATCATCGATTTTATATTCAGCTTTTTGTTTTCGGGTGGTTTTAATTTTTTTTACTCATACGCTTAATGGGAAAGGTAATAATAACTTTAAAAGTTGAGGGAGCCTTCTTTATACTAAAAGTTCCATTCATTTGCTCTACGATTTTTTTACAGGTTTTTAAGCCGATATTGGTACTTTCTAGGATAGCACTATCGACCCGTATTGTGTTTGCTATGCTGATTGTCAGCGTAGTTCCTTCTATATGACTGGCAATTGAAACATCTCCGTCTAAAGCCGCATATTTACGAATGTTGGAGAAAAGGTTATCAAACAACCGTTTTAAATATTGTATGTCGGTGAATATCGTGCAGGCTTCCTCCGGGAATTCCGTCTTCACTTGAAATCCGGAATTACTTAAATCAAATACATGCTCACTGATTAGCTGCTGAAACAAGATTCCCACATCAAAAGTACCCATCTGCATCGCTATCTTTTCCTTACCAAACACCAGGAAGTACTGAAAAAGTTTATCGGAAAGGTCTTTCAATTGAATAGATTTTGTCTTGCAGCTTTTAATATATTTATTAAACTGCTCATTGGAAGAGTAATTTCCGGAAGCTAAAATCTCCAGATATCCGATTAAAGAAGTAAGGGGAGTACGGATATCATGAGACATGGAGGTAATCAGCTCGCTGTTAGCTTCCCAGGCTTCCTTCTCGCTTTTATGCCTTGCAATAATGGAATGTCTCATATTATCAGCATTTATGGCAAGCAGGGATATCTCATCGTTGCCTTTGTGATAGATGGGTTGTTCCAGGTCACCCTTCTCTATCAGGGAGACTTCCTTTGACAGTTGCATAATCCGGGCAATTAGCCGGTGATTATAAAGGATTAATATCAAAAATAAAAAGAAGAAAAAAACGACCAATGAAACATAGGTAACAATACTAATCCACTTTAATTCCGAGGCATCCATAATTTCAGCAAGATATGTTCCATCGCTAAAGGCTATATTATTTACCGTCCGTTCCAGGGAAGGGGTGGTGCCGGTTACGGTATTTACACCATCGGCGGTTTCGGCTAGTTCGTAAGCTGAATATTTATCATCCCAATATCCGGATTCATACACGATTTCATCACCATCATAGATAACCAGGTACACATAATGCTGTTTTTTCACCCATTTTGAGATTGATCCGACATCTTTTACAGAAATGCGGTTATTTGTAATGTAATTTTCAAGAGAATCCTGGTACTGGGTCAAGCGTTTTGTCTCGGCATTTTCATTCAGATACTTTTTATCAACCAGAAGATTTCCAAAGCTCTGTACCAGAAAGTACATACCAAGACTTACCAAGGTACCTGCTATCAATATGAATATCTGCTTATATCTCAATGAAAAGATAGATTTATGCTTCATCGATTTGATAACCCTTTCCCCAGACTGTACGTATTATTGTCGGGTTGTTGAAGTCCAGCTCTAATTTCTTGCGGAGATTCAATATATGCACCATAATGGTGTTGGTGGAAGCCGGAAGAAAAGCCTCGTTCCAGACCCCTTCATAGATGGATTGAGCATCCTTGGCTTTACCCTTATTCCTTTGGAGGTACATTAATACCTGAAATTCCGTATCGGTAAGGTCTATCTTTTGATTTTCTCTATAAACAGAATGATTAATTGTATCAATTAGTATGTCCTGCAGCTGAATCTCTGTACTGTTGGATGCTGTTTCTGATTTACCTTTGTAAACAACATATCTTCTAAGAAGTGACTGGACTTTCATAAGGAGCTCTGCCTGGGAGAATGGTTTAACCAGGTAATCATCCCCGCCATTTTCATAGGCTGCTGCCTTGTCACTTTCTTTGGACTTAGCTGTCAGAAACAGAACCGGTGCAGAGGATTTTTTACGAATCTCTTCGCAGGCATCAATACCGGATAATTCGGGCATCATAATATCTAAAATGAAAAGGTCAATATCGGGATTCTTAGAGGCAGCTTCTACAGCTTCTTTTCCATTTACAGCTTCCGATACCAGATATCCTTTGTTCTCCAGCTGAATGCGAAGAACCTCTCTGATATCTGCATCGTCATCTACTACTAAAATCTGCTGTGCTGTACTCAATAATCATCAACCTCCTTGTTTTGTATATTTTTTGAAATATGAATGATTATAACATTTGTACCAGGAATAAAAAACTGGATTTCCGGGAATTAAGAAATATTAAGGAATAAGAAAGCTTTACGTTAAAAGGGTTAGAAAAAAGATAGAAACGCCTAAAGAAAAAACGTTTGTCTTTATAAGAAATTGGGACATCAGTCTGATAAAGTGCTAAGAAAAATATAAATTTCTTCATATTGCATTCTGTGTAAGTTTATGATAAAATGACCCAAAATAAAAAAGGAAGTAATTGTAATGAACAATATGACTATCAACAGCTTAAGACGCAGATACAGACGTAAATTCCTGTAGCCAGGCATAAATTATCGCATGGCTGCAAGGCTTATGTCTTGTTTCTGTGCGGTAGCTGAAGTCTATTGTAATTACAGTATGAGCAGAACCGTAACGGAAGGTATGTAATACCGGACTTTATGGTTCTTTTTTTATACGGTTAAAGTTGCATCTAATAATTGTGTTTATGCCGCCAGAGGCGGCGGAAGGTGAGGCAGAAATGAAAAAAGAAATTAGTGAAGAATTAGTAAAGGAAATACGTAACATCAGCAGTATGTCCTCTTCTGATATCGAGAAAATGATCGAGATTCCTGCTGACAGCAAGCTTGGCGACTACACACTGCCCTGTTTCCGGCTGGCGGGGCTGTTAAAGAAAAACCCTAAGACCATTGCGGAAGAAATAGCTGTTAGTTTAAATATTGGCGGGGAAACAGCAGTAATTGAAAGGGCAGAGGCAGTTAACGGTTACTTAAATATCTTTCTGAACAGGAGGCTGTATGTAACGAAGATCATAGAGAAAGCCTCCGTCAAAGATTATGGTTCCTCTGATATAGGGAAAGGAAAAACCATATGCATGGATTATTCTTCCCCTAACATTGCTAAGAATTTTCATGTAGGGCATCTACGTACGACTATTATTGGGAATAGCCTCTATAAACTCTATTCCAAGCTTGGGTACTCTGTAATACGGATTAATCATCTGGGTGATTGGGGAACTCAGTTTGGAAAGCAGATAGTTGCTTATAAAAACTGGAGTAGCAAGGAAGCAGTGGAAGCGGGTGGAATTGCAGAACTTCTTAGGGTTTATATTAAGTTTGAGGAGGAAAGTCTAAACAAAGCTTATATAACGGAGAAAGAGTCTTCCTTACAGGAAGAGGCAAGGGCCTGGTTTGTGAAGATGGAACAGGGGGATAAAGAAGCATTGACTCTTTGGAAATGGTTTAAGGAAATCAGTTTAAAGGAGTTTGAGCGGATATATAAACTGCTTAAGATAGAGTTTGACTCGTATCAAGGAGAAAGCTTTTACATGGATAAGGTTCCCGCCATTGTCGCTGAACTAAGAAGTAAACATCTGCTCGAGGAAAGTGACGGTGCAGGCATAATAAATTTGGACGAATATCATATGCCTCCCTGTCTTATTACAAAGAAGGATGGCAGTTCTATCTATCACTCAAGAGATATTGCCGCAGCTCTCTACCGGAAGCAGACTTATGATTTTACCCAGTGCCTGTACATTACGGGAGTAGAGCAGAAACTTCACTTCGCACAGGTTTTTAAGGCTCTTGAACTAATGGGTTATAGATGGGCCAAGGATATGCACCATATACCATATGGACTGGTAAGTTTAGGAGGAGAAAAATTGTCTACCAGGAAGGGAAATGTGATCTATGCTGAGGAAATTCTAAATGAAGCCGTTTCTCTTGCAATGACTGCCATAGAGGAAAAGAATCCGAATCTGGTAAACAAAGAAGAGACAGCTCAAAAAATCGGTATCGGTGCAGTTATATTTCAGACGTTAGCAAACCAGCTTATTAAAGATGTGAGTTTTCGTTGGGAAGATGTATTGAATTTTGATGGTATGACTGCACCCTATATTCAATATACCTGTGCAAGAGCAGGAAGTGTTTTAAGAAAAGCTGGTTTGAAAGCATGGGATAATAAAGAAGAAAATAGAAAGGATAAAATTATAGCAGAGGGATATTTAGAGGAGGACAGTAGTTACGAACTGGTCAAACTGGTAGGTAATTATCCGGATATCATCAAGGATGCGGCTGAAAAGTATGAACCTTCTATCTTGGCAAGGTATGCCTATAGCCTGGCAGTCCGGTTTAATAAATTCTATCAGGAATGCCGGATACTCTCAGCGGAAGAAGGGTACCGGGAAGCAAGAGTCTTTTTATGCCTCATTGTTCAAAAAACAATAAAGGATGCTCTATCCCTGCTTGGAATCGAATGTCCGGAGGAGATGTAGATAGAATCGCATTAATATCCTTCGTTGTCTATTACTTGTCTTTGCTGTAAAATAACAGCAGCACCATGGATAGGGAGTGGGAAGAAAAATCTTTTACTCACCAGAGGGGAGTTTAGGCATGAACAATTTTAAAGATATGTTTTTTCATATTCATTACTGTAATGGCAGAAAGTACAAGGAGCCCGGGCAATTTAGCCCAAAAGTGGCTAGAACCTTAAATCATTATGAACTGATATTTGTCTGCAATGGAAAGGGAAGCTATAAAACACAGAATAAACGGTATCTGTTAAAAAAAGGAATGCTGATAATGATAACTCCCGATGAGCCTTATTCGATAGAACTGGATAATAGTGTTCCTGCCGGAGTTTTAACAGTTCATTTTAGTTTTGCCGGAATAAGCTTTCAGGATGGCAAATGGAATATTCATGAAGCGGCAAAAGTACCGTTTGGGCAGCCGGTTTGGGAATTGAAAGAGTATTACTCGGTCGAAGAGCAATTTCAAAAGCTGGTCGATTGCTGGAATGAGAAACTGCCAGGCTATGAATTCATGGCCAGAACCCTGTTTCAGCAATTGATTATTGATATTATGAAGAGCAGAAGCAAACAACCAGAAAATTATGGAGCATCCTTAAAGGTTGAAAGAATCATCCTGTACATGCATCAAAATATCAATACCAGGATAACCCTGACAGAGCTGTCAAAGCTTGTACACATGACTCCTGCCTATATGTCAAGGACTTTCAAGGAGACTACAGGTTATACCATCATTGAGTATTTTAATAAGTTAAAGATTGATAAATCCAAGGAACTGCTGGTGGAGGGAGATAAAAAAGTGAAAGAAGTAGCCCAGGAGCTCGGGTTTGCGGATGAGTTCTATTTTAGCCGTATGTTTAAAAAGGCAGAGGGTATAACACCTTCACAATTTAACAGCAGAATTGTTCATGGAATTTAGAATTATACATGGAATTTAAAAGCCCTCATGGCTATACTATACACGTTAATCGTACATGCTTAATGTATAGAAGTTTGCTATGGAGGTTTTTTTATGCCACTTTGGAAAAGAAATATGTATGTCTGCTGGTTCGGCATGTTTGTCTCAGGAATTGGTATGAGCCAGATTGCACCGGTGCTTCCCCTCTTCATAAAACAGCTTGGAATCAGCAATTCAGGTGAGATTAATCGAATATCGGGTATTGCCTTTGGAATTACTTATATTGTCTCTGCAATTTTTTCCCCAATTTGGGGGTATGCCGCAGACAAAGTTGGCAGAAAGCCCATGCTGTTAAGAGCGAGCCTTGGAATGGGCGGGATTATATTCTGCATGGGCTTTGCACCTAATGTCTTTACGTTAATCTTTTTAAGAATCTTACAGGGAGCCATCACCGGTTACAGCACCGCCTGCACCACGCTGATTGCTACTCAGACAGATAAGGAACATGCCGGTTATGCTCTTGGAACACTCTCAACGGCAAGCGTTGCCGGATCTTTGTTAGGGCCAACCATCGGAGGATTTATTGAAGACAGAATCGGTCTACAGCCGGTATTTTTTATTACAGGTTCCTTGATGCTCCTTGCGTTTTTGACAACGCTGTTCTTTGTAAAAGAGAATTTTAAAAGGGATGAAAAGAAACAGCAGCTCAGTTTTAAAGAAATCTGGAACAGCATTCCTGAAAAAAGGCTGACTATCGTTCTATCTGTAACCTTTTTCATCATAACCTTCGGGTTATATACCATAGAACCTATTGTAACGGTATATGTGGGAAAGCTAAACGGAGGCGCCGGCCATGTAGCACTGATAGCCGGGCTTGTATTCTCAGCTTCAGGACTGGCCAATGTAATTGCAGCTCCGCAGCTTGGAAAGCTCTCTGATAAAATTGGGGTACATAAGGTTATACTGTTCGCTTTGATTGCTGCCGGAATTATTTATATCCCCCAGGCATTTGTATCAAATCCCTGGCAGCTTATGGGACTGCGGTTTTTACTGGGACTGACCTTAGGTGGGCTCAATCCTTCTGTCAATACACTTATTAAGAAAATAACACCGAGCCATCTGACGGGAAGAATCTTTGGAATCACTATCTCAGCCGGCTATCTGGGAGTGTTTTTAGGAGCTGTTCTGGGGGGACAGATTTCTGCTGCCTTTGGAATAAGGCATGTGTTCTACATTACCAGTGCTTTATTACTACTGAATGCTGTGTGGGTATATTTTAACGTATATAAAAGGCTTAAGAATAAAAATTTGTAGAAAGGCAGGAATTTAAATGAAAATTAAATGGTATGGACAGGCGTGCTTTAAGATTACTGCAGAAAATGGCACCGGAATTATTATGGACCCTTATCATGATATGCTGGGGTATAAACTGCCTCCATTAACAGCGGAGATTGTTACTACGAGTCATGAACACAAAGACCACAATAATGCAGAGGCAATCGGAGGAGAAGTTAAACACATAAAAGAAACCGGAGAGTTTTTTGAAGCCGGCATCGCGATAAAGGGAATAGAGACTTTTCATGATAAGCTGTCCGGGGCTCAAAAAGGAAAAAATACGGTCTATTGTTTCGGTATTGATGGGTTGAAGGTCTGTCATCTGGGTGATTTGGGACATTTGCTTACCCCCCAGCAGATGAAAGAAATCGGCAGGGTAGATATTCTTTTTTTACCGGTGGGCGGGACCTATACCTTAGATGCAGCAGATGCGGCAGAGGTTATGAAGCAGTTAAAGCCAAAGATTGTTATCCCTATGCATTACAGGACGAAGGCTTTGGGGGTGCCGGGAATGATATTTGGAAAGGTTGAGAGCTTTGTTAAGATTGCCAAGGTAGAAGCAAAAAAAGAGAAGGTACTGGAGGTAGATCTGAAAGATATTGAGAGGAAGGCAGGCATTGTCATTTTGGATTATAAATAAATGCTAACGTAAGAAGGGAATACAGCAGGAATATATTTCTACAGATTGAAATATACAGGTTTATAAAATATAATAAATTATATGAGTTTATTAATATAAATCAAAAAATTCAGAGCATTAGCACAAATACAGGCCAGGTATCTACTCTGTGTTAGTGTGGATTAATGGAGGTATATCTTGCTTAAAAGGTCCTTATCCGTTATTACGATTATTCTGATGTTTCTAATACTTTTAATATTTTCTCTTCCGGACCATTCAAAGGCTCATGACCAGGGTATAAAGGCTGTAAAAGGCAATATGGAGCTCTCTGATTGGGATATGAAGAGTAGAAATATCCTTCGTTTGGACGGAGAGTGGGAATTCTATTGGAAGCAGCTTCTGACACCTTCGGATTTTTCCGGGGAGAATCTGAGTAAACCGGAGCTTACCGGATATATGCAGGTACCATCACTTTGGAATGGAAAAGCTCCTGGCGGTGACAGGCTGCCTGCTTTCGGCAGTGCTACCTATCGTCTGGTATTGGAGAATATTCCTTATCATGGGGTGCTGGGACTAAAAAAAGGGAATGCCCGTTTTTCCAGCAAGGTCTATGTCAACGGAGAAGAACTGTTATCGGATGGTGTACCGGCATTGGATTCAAAAGAATATAAATCTGGTAATACTCCTCAGGTTGGATTCTTTCGTGTAAACGATAAAAAGATTGAAATTATTGTACAAGTCTCCAATTATGAATATCCGAATTCCGGAATACCGGTTTCTCTTGAACTTGGCAGTGAAAAAGCCATGTTATACCGGAACCAGATGGACTACGTATATTCCATGGCGGTTTTTGCAATTCTATTAACCATCGCTTTTTTATATTTTAATTTCTTTATAGTTGCCAGATTCCATGGCTTGAATGAGTATGTAATGCTCCTTTTTTCCGCCTTTTGTATTCTATTTGCCTTGGGGAATGCCTTGGCAGATCAAAGACCCTTATTATTACTTCTCCCTAATATTTCTTTTACTTTGGCATTCAAATTAAAGGACTTTTTTCTAACGGGAAACTTTATAGTAATGCTCTGGGTTTTCCACAAATTTAAAAGAGGTTTTATGCCGCCACGGCTGATTCGTATCTTATCTGTTGCCTATGGTTCTTTTATGATCATAATCTTAATTTTTCCTATATTTATCTATATTAAGATCTATATGTTCGTAATGGTCTGCAATACAATAATCTTATCCGTGTTGTTTATTCAGTCTATTCTGCTGTATATACGAAAAGCCGAGGGATTTCTGCTGTTTGTAGCCATACTGTCGGTGAATTTTTATTCCCTTGATGCAATCCTGTTTTCTTTTGGTTTTAAGACAAGTTCCGGCTATTTGCAGGTGTATATGATGATTTTTGCCGCCGTGATGACACTGCTATTGTCAATGCAATACTTTACTGCAATTAAGCAGCGGCAGGATTCAATAAAACAATCCCAGGAGGCAGAAATTGCATTTTTACGGGCCCAAATCAATCCGCATTTCTTATACAATGCCCTTAACTCAGTTGTGTCTCTGTGCAAATCTGCTCCGGATAAAGCAGAAGAAGTGGTTGTGGAGCTTTCACAATATTTACGCGGGAGCTTTGATTTTAAACAAATGGATGCTATGTCTACCCTGGATAAGGAACTTAAATTACTGGAAGCATATCTGTACATTGAAAAGACCCGATTCGGTGATCGTTTAAATGTAGAGTATGACCTTGACGAAACACTTAATTTTAGGATACCTCCGTTAATCCTGCAGCCTCTGGTGGAAAACGCGGTGATACATGGTCTGTTGAAGAGCATTGCCGGTGGAACTGTGAAGATTTCCATCTTTAGACAGGGAAATGAAGCTGTTTTTACTGTAACCGATAATGGGGTAGGGATGGAAAGAAAGCAATTGGATTGTTTGCTGGAGGAGAATCCTAAAACAGGCGGCATTGGCGTCTGGAATATCAATCAAAGGCTGAAAATGCTGTATAACAGAGGCCTTTCTATAAAAAGCGAAAAAGGGAAAGGTACCCAAGTAAGCTTTTCTTTGCCTTTAAGTAGAGAGGAAAAGCAGAAAAAGTGTTTTTTTAAAAGAATGTAAGAATAGAAAGGACTGCCGCAGAGCTTTATTTTGCGGCAGTTCTTTTGCATTGATTGAGTATCAGGTTGAATTACGCAGAATTAAATTCGTGGGGAGAATTACTTTTCTTGGAAGCAGCTGATAACCATTTATTCTTGCCAAGAGGAGATCAACGGCAACCATGCCGATTTCCTTTGTGGGAATTTCAATGGTAGTAAGCGGAGGGTTTGAGTATTTGGAAATCTCGATATTGGACAAACCTATTACCGCTACTTTGTCCGGTACGGCAATTCCTAAATTATATAAACTGCTTAAGGCAGCCATTGCCATTAAATCACTGGCTACAAAAAAGGCAGTTGGGGAATCTTTTTGCTGGCAGAGTTCACTCACTTTCTGCATACAAAGATTTTCATCCCAGGCACAATCTATAATCCAATCAATGTTTACCGGCAGCCCGGCTGCATGAAGGGAAGAGTAATATCCACGGTATCTCTGGCTGGATTTTATGTTGCCGCTCATTCCGCTGCCACCGATGTATCCTATCTTTTTGTGCCCTTTTTCAATAAGGTGCTGTACTGCCATATTGGCTACTCGGTAATGGTCATAACCAACATTATCAATATCTTCCCATTGCGTATCAATTCCTACAATATTCGGAACTTGATTACGAATGAACTGGTAGGTCTCTGCATTTAAGGATTCCATCAGGATAAGGCCCGAAACCGGGGTGGAAAAGGTGCTGTATAATGTTTTCTTATCTTCCAGCTCAGCTCCGGTTTTAATAAAGGTAAGTTCGTAGCCGCCCCTTTGCAGCTGTTCTTCAACGCCCGAAAGAATGGACATAAAATATGGATCGTTATATTTATTTTTTGTTACGCTTAGGATACAGCCTATTTTTACAGATTCATTACCGGAATAGGTTTTATTCTCGCCGGAGGGGGCTTTCGCGGGGGACTTTGCTGTATAATTCAAATCGGTAACAGCCTTCCAGACCCGGGACCGGGTTTCTTCGGTCATTTTATATTTGGTATCGTTATTTAATACCCGTGATACGGTAGCTACTGAGACATTTGCCAGATTAGCTACTTCTCTGATTGTACTCAAATTGGTTTACCCCCTTAACACGCAAATTCTTGCGGTGTTTTGTTACGTTGTTTTACGTAAATAAATACAAAATGTATCTAATTAAATTATACTGATTTGCGTATCGTTTTGTCAACACTTAATTTCTTTGATACAAAGAGGGTAATAACCTGGAAAATGCTGCAAGTCAAACTAAAACTTGAAAGATACCCAGTAGGAAATGCAGTCACACAGACAGATTACATGATTTTTAAAGGTACATAATTCTTATTCGTTAAAAATCCGCACTTCTAAAAATTCTTAAAATAAATTCAAAAATAGTATTTACACTTGAAAGTTCAAATGATATAATCCATGTATAAGGATTAGTAAACAAACGTAACAAAACATAAATCAAAAAAGAACATTCCTTTGTAAATAGATATACCAGCGTAACAGAAGGAGGAGGATGGAATGAAAAAGGTCCATTGCCATAAGTGTAAGACGGAATTAAGTAATGATGAGATTGCACTTAATCTTAAGCTGCTGGGAAAGCATATCGGTACATTGCACTGTTATCGGTGTTTATCCGTGAGCCTTCGCTGTGAAGCTGACAGGCTGGAGAAGTTGGCGGAGCAGTACAAAAGCAGCGGCTGCCTTTTGTTTCAAAAAAACTATACAGGCTGAGGAGGGAAGCAATGAGTGATACTTATGTAATTAATCCGAAGATAAGTGATGAATTACTGGAAAATCCGGGAATAGGTTTTATTGCAGCTCCCGGTTTAATGGAACCGGCAGAACAGATATGTGACAACAGGGGAAATGCGGTGGAAAAGTTCCGCTTCCGCGCTGACAGCAGAACCTGGAATCACCCGGACAGCAAAATTATGTACTGTGGTGTGCGCTGGAGAGACCTTGAACCGGAGATGGGGTTATATCAATGGGATATATTAGAGCAGAAACTGGAAGACGCTAAGCTTTTGGGGTGTACGGCAATTGTCCGTTGTTCTCCTTATGCCTTGTCCGAAGAGGAGGATATTCCGGACTGGTTTCGAAAAGAGTGTCCGGAGGAACCGGAGTTTCCTTTTTGGAGAGTTGACCCGCTGAATTCCTCCTATATATTATATTGGTCCCGGTTTATTAAGAGTTTTGCTGAGCACTTTGACGGACACCCGTTAATCAGCTCTGTGGATATGGCACTGGTGGGAGCCTGGGGAGAAGGCGGCGGAACGGAGTTTATGCCGGAAGACAAGATCAGGCAGATAGCAGATGCATACATAGACAATTTTAAGTTAACGCCACTACAGGCACTGCTCCATGATCCGAAGTCAATCGGAATAATAAGAGAGCGAAGAGAGAATATTGGCTTTCGAGTGGATTGCCTGGGGGATATGGGAGGTTTTCATCCTCAGGAATGGTCCCATATGCTGGATTTCTATCCGGAGAACATCTGCAATTTTGGTATGGCGGATGCCTGGAAAAAGGCTCCGGTGGTATTTGAAGCTTGCTGGCATATGAATGACTGGTTTCTTCAGGGCTGGGATATTGATTACATTATAGACGAATCACTAAAATGGCATATCTCTTCCTATAACAGTAAAGGAACTACCGTACCGGAAGTCTGGAAGGACAGCGTTACAAGATGGATAAAAAGAATGGGGTACCGGTTTGAATTAAGAAGGCTTTCTTATAATCCCGTAGTAAGTAACAATGAGACTCTTCATATAAAAGGCTTATGGGCGAATACCGGTGTAGCACCTATCTATCAAAGATATCCATTGGTAGTCCGATTAAGGAATGAAAAAGAAATACGGACCCTTACCAGCTGCACGGACATCAGAAACTGGCTGCCGGATATGGATATCCTATGGGAAGAAGACTTTATTCTGGAGGCAACGCCCGGTGAGTATACACTGGAGATTGGTATAGAGACCGGGATACCGGAGATTGGCAATATAGCCTTAGCCATTGAAGGATGGAAAGACGGCTATTACAGTATGGGCAAACTAATCATAGAATAGGGGAAAAGTATGGAACATTTATATGGATATGAAGACTGTGTAAGTTATTGTGGGTTTGACAACCTTCCGGAAGGCTTGGAGCAGTATTTTGCTCTGTATCAGGAGGATAATTGCAAGTATTTTCTTGAACGTAGCTTTTTAGAGGAAATAATGAATAAATTCAGCCTCCCGACAGAAACCCAGAAGCTGCTTAGGGAAGCGGTGGAAGCGGTAGAAGGGGATGATAAGCTTTTGTATTTCTCCAGGTTCCTGGTGTGGGATATGTGCTCTGCCAGAAACCGCTGCGACGTTGACAACTATAATAACATGACTCCGCTATGCCTAGAGAAGTTTGGAGAGCTCTATTCTTTTCTGCTTTTACTAGCCTGCGTGGTACCTTCCAGAAAGTTATTGGCGGAGCGTGGAGTACCGGAACACTATTATAAGGATATTCCTTTCCAACCCATGAAACCGCAGCTTGAAAAGCTCGTGAAGGGAGATTTTAAAGTAAGTGATTTTCCCTGGGATATGAATTTTTATACCTGTTCTATCTTTTTGATGGACCGTTTTCTGTTTATTCCCTGCCGTTTCGGTGATAACTTTACAATGTATAGAAACAGGACATCCGAAAAAGTTATTGCACTCTGGCATCAGGGAGAGGATTTTCGCAGAGATGGTCAGTTAAATGGCATAAACGGTGTGTTCGATAAAGAAGGGGTATTTATTACAAGCTGGCAGGAAAATCAGGATTATATTATTGCTAATCCGGTTAATCCCTTGGGGTTTGTGGAAAAAGATACGGTTACTTTATTGAAAGAAGATTGGGTGGAAGTGTTAAAGCCAGGAGATATGCTGCTGGCTCTGCATGTTCCCTCCGGTCCTGGTTATAATCCGGAGCGGCTTAAGAATTCTATGCTGCTGGCCCTTGAATTCTACCAGAAATATTTCCCAGAGCTGCCTGTTAAGGGATTTTGGAGTGAAAGCTGGTTATATGACTCAAGGCTGTCGTTAGTTCTTGATAGCGAAACCAGTAATATTATTAAGGTTCAGCGCCAGTTCTACCTGTATCCTGTCAGAGAGGGAGACGCTATGCTTCGGTATGAAGTCTTTGGTGACTGGAAAGCGGATTATAAGACAGCTGAACTTAAGACTTCTCTGCAAAAGGCAGCCGCTGCCTATATGGAGACAGGAGCACGTTTTAATAACCTTAGTATGATAGTGTTAAAGGAAGAGGCAGATAAAACAGACCGGATGCCTTATATCACAGAAGATGATATTATACGCTTCCGGCAGATTGCTGACAGTCATTTACGATAAGGAGGTGCTGCCCATGGGCAAATATGCACTGGAGCATTACAGTCCCTATGAGACTTACATCATAAGGCCGCTGCCGCTGCCAGAAGCACCGGCTAACCCCGGCAGGGGACAGTATCACCTGGTGGAGCTTAAGTGGTCTGAGCTGGAAGCGGACCGTGGCGAGTATGACCTTACCCGGTTAAAAGAAGCTATCCGGTCAGTACATAATCCGGTGTTACAGATAACACAGACTCCACCGTCCTGGGTCAAGGCAGAAGCAGAGGAAGGCTTTGCACATTTAGTACGGCGAGTGATAAGTGCACTAAAGAAAGAAGAGCTTATCGGCATTATAATTTCTTCGGAAAACAGCAGCAAAAGAGTGTGGGATGCCTACTTAGAAGCCGCTGGGGATATTACGTTGTTTGCGGAATTAAAAAAGGATGCTTTGCTTCGATATCTAAAAGAGAAGGATTGCTCCTTTGGTATTCTGATAACTTGCAGCGAAGCCAATTGGGTTGATTGCTGTGAGAAGATGGCTGAATACCGCCTTTCGGATACATGGGAAAAAACGCCGGTGCTGCTCTCCCTAGAAGATGAGCTTCCAGGGCCTAATATACGAAGAGAGAGCCTGCGCTGGCATGCCGGTCTCTCTAATTATCCCTTGGATATCGGCTATGATTTTACGATAAGAAGAGTGGTTTACCCCCAAAAGGTGGAATCAAAGGGCGGCCTTCCAATCCGTTTTTGGATTGTTAACAAAGGCAGTGCTCCTTGTTATCAGGATTATCAGGTTAAGCTTTGTCTGGAAAGCGAGTTGGAGCGGCAGGAATTTGTATTAAAGATTGACAAAAAGACCTGGAAGCTTGGTGATATAACCCACAATGAAATTATTTCCCTGCCGGTACTGCCGGAAGGAGAATATACAATATCAGCAGGTATTTTCTTTTCTGACGGAAGTCCTATGGGGTTGGACCTGGAAGAAGAGATGAAGGAAGGCTATTACAGACTGGGTAAGGTTACAATCTGCTCGAAAACAGCGATGGATCTGGCCCATGCCTGGGAGGACTTTTATCCGGAAGGATATTATCCTTTGGAAGACCCCAAAGTTCCTGATTAGTGTACCGGACAAAAATATAGTACACCGCAGGTAATGTATAATAACGATTATGGAGGAAGCAAAATTGAAAATCGCATTAGTAGGTGCAGGACAGCGTGGAATGATTTATTCCGAATATGTCTATGAAACAAAAAAAGCAGAGATTGTGGCGGTTGTAGAACCGGATGATAAAAAAAGGTCAGCAGCGGCACAGAAATTCGGAATTCCTTTGGGAATGCAGTTTAAAAGAATAGAGGATTTCTTTCAAATCGGCAGAATAGCGGATGCTGTTATTATTGCCAGTATGGATCAGGATCATTATGAACAGGTAATGATAGCCCTTGATCTTAACTATGATATTCTTCTGGAAAAACCCATATCACCGGACCCCAGGGAATGTCTTAAGATTCAGGATAAAGCGAATCAGAAAGGCTGCAAAGTTATTGTATGCCATGTTCTAAGATACACGAACTTTTTTGCGGCTATAAAAGAGATTATCGACAGCGGGGAATTAGGAAAGGTAATTACCATCCAGCATAATGAGAATGTGGGAAATTACCATATTGCCCATTCCTTTGTAAGGGGTAACTGGAGAAGAAGTGATTTATCCAGTCCGCTGATTATGCAAAAGTCCTGCCATGATATGGATATCCTGGCTTGGCTGGTAGGCAGTGAGGCCAGCAGGATTACATCTTTTGGAAGTCTTAAGTACTTTAAAGAAGAGAATGCACCTGCTGAAAGCTCAGACCGATGTTTAACCTGTAAGGCTGCAAAGAATTGCCGTTTTGATGCCAGGAAGGCGTATCTTCCTGTTGCAGGCAGCTGGCCTGCCACTGTGCTGACACAGGATCAGTCGGAAGAAGGTATTCTAAAAGCCCTAAAGGAAGGTCCTTACGGACGCTGCGTATACCGTTGTGATAATGATGTATGCGATAATCAGGTAGTATTAATAGAATTCAAAAATGATGTCACAGTCAGCTTTAACCTAAGCGGCTTTACCAATAAAATAAGCAGGACTATCAAGGTTATGTGTGAGAACGGGGAAATCAGAGGAGACGACAGCTTAAATCAGATTGAAGTCACTAAGTTTGCCTCCAATGCCATTGACGGCTTCGAACAGAGAGTCATTCATACCGGTCTGACCCAAGGAGGGCATGGCGGCGGCGATGTAGCGCTCATGAATGATTTTATATGTCAATTAGAATCAGACAGTAACAACAGCAGGTCTTCCATAACCCAGTCAGTTGAAAGTCATGTGATGGCCTATGCGGCGGAGCAGTCCAGAATTACCGGCGAAGTAGTTAACGTGGACGTATTAAAAGGCCTGCTGCGTAACTCTTAAAAATTTGGAAAAGAGTGGTGAAGAGCGATGAAATCAAAAAGAATTCAAAATGAGGCACCGGGGCCCCAAAAGAAAGGAAGTAATGCCTTTCTGCGGGAAATGAAAAAAAACAAAGGGCTCTATGTGATGTGCCTGCCTGCGCTGATTATACTGATTATGTTTTGCTATATACCTTTTGCAGGTACCTGGATGGCATTCACTGATTTCAATGTTGTGGATGGTATCTTTGGAAGTAAATTTGTGGGACTTGATAATTTTAAATATTTCTTTTCAACCAGCAGCATGGGGTGGCGGGTTACCTATAATACGCTGTTTATTAACTTTTTTGGAATTATCTTAGGATTGATTGTTCCTATTAGTATAGCGATTTTCTTTAATGAAGTAAGAAGTAAAGTCTTTAAGAAACTGACCCAGAGCTTTATGTTCTTCCCGTACTTCCTTTCCTGGGTAGTAGTAGGAGCAATTATCTACGGATTTTTCTCAACGGATGTCGGGGTTATTAATCATATGCTGCAATCGATTGGATTACAGCCGGTAAAGTGGTATGCAGAGCCGAAATACTGGAAGGGCATTATAATCATAGCCAGTATGTGGAAGTGGAGCGGATACAGCTCTATCATATACATGGCTGCTATGGCCAACTTTGACGGTTCTTTGTATGAAGCTGCAGAGGTTGACGGTGCAAGCAAGTTTCAGAGGATTGTTTATCTGACGGTTCCCATGCTAAAGCCTACGGCGGTGGTATTGACCTTAATGAGCATCGGACGTATTTTCTACGGCGATTTTGGTATGATCTACGGTATCGTAGGAAACAATCCGGTTCTAATCGATGCGGTAACCGTTATTGATACTTATGTTTATCAGACTATGAGAACTCTCGGATTTTCCTATGCAACTGCAATAGGTCTGTTCCAGTCAGTAATGGGGTTAATCCTGGTTACAGTCGCTAATAAAATGGCGAAAAAATACAACGATGGGGAGGGCTTATTTTAATGAGAAAAAACAAATCCTTCGGCGACCATATGGTAACGCTTATAGCGTACCTGTTCATCGGGTTATTTGGACTGCTTTGCCTGTATCCCCTTATTCTGACTCTGAGTGTGTCTCTTTCAGGAGAGCATGAGATTGTTATGCATGGATACTCGGCTATTCCTCAGAAGTTTACCTTTAATACTTATATTTATATTTTTGCAAATAGCGGTATGCGTATCTTAAAATCCTATGGAATTACGATTTTTGTAACAGTGGTTGGTACTCTTGGCGCTATGATAGTAACCAGCATGATTGCCTTTGCCTTATCGATTCAAAGTCTAAAATACAGAAATATTATCGCTTTCATATGTAATTTTACCATTGTATTTTCCGCAGGATTAATTCCCTGGTACGTGGTATGCGTTAATTATTACGGGCTGAAGAATAATATTTTGGCGCTGATTTTACCATCCATCTTCAGCGTCTGGAACATGTTTTTAATGAGAACTTATTTTTCAAGTATCTCACCGTCCTTATATGAAGCAGCTAAGATAGACGGAGCCAGTTATTTTCGAATCTATTGCAGAATTGCTATTCCGCTCAGTAAAACAGCAGTTTTGACAGTAGGTCTTATGTATGCTTTACAGTATTGGAATGACTGGTGGAATGCTTTGATTTTTATTAACAATAAGAATCTGTTCCCTCTTCAGTACTACTTATACACAATATTATCCAATGTAAATGCTATCAGTTCAGGACGGATTCCTTCCGGTGCAGCAGCAGGGATAACGCTGCCCTCTGAAACCGTGAAGATGGCAGTTACCGTAATTACCATTGGTCCAATTATCTTCTTATATCCCTTTGTACAAAAATATTTTGTGCAGGGTATTATGACAGGTGCAGTTAAGGAATAGGTTCCTTGAAACAATTGTTGTGAAGCCGGTATAAAGGCTTAACATAAAACCAAAAGGAGGATGCAGCAATGAAAAGACTATTTATACTAGCCGCTGCCGTTATTATGGCAATCGGCTTACTTGGGGGATGTAACAGTAAAAATGATGCAAAAGACTCTGGAAAGATGAAAACCGTAACAATTCTCTATCCCGGCGATGAAAGTGACAGAATGTCTGAATTTATGAGTAATGAATTCGCTCAGAAAATGAAAGAGGACCTGGGGATTAAGGTGGAGATGGTTTATACACCTTGGGATCAGTACTGGGAACAGAAGGATATCATGCTTGCTGCCCAGGAACCGATTGACTTGTATTGGGATGGACTTCCTGATCTTGCTACTATTGTAAATAAGAAGCAAGCAACGGTACTTAATGACTTAATTGACAAATACGGGCAGAATATGCTCAAGGTACTTCCGAAAGAACAGCTGGAAGGCTCAACCATTAACGGGAAGATTTATGGAATTCCTTCTGCTTATGCACCTTCCTCCGGTATGTACCAGATGGTATGTGTTCGCCAGGATATTCTGGAAGCCTGCGGCATGACTGAGATTAAGACAGCTGAAGACCTGAAGGCTTTTGCGGAGAAGGCAAAAGAGTTATTTCCTGAAATGAAAGGCCCGGCAGATCCAATCTTTAAACCTCTGACCAGATATTTCGGAGATGAGCAGCTTACCTGGTGTGCCAATGAAGACAGTGTAGTTTATGGAGAAAAAACAAACAAGGTATATGATTACTATGAAACAGATGCTTTTAAGAAAGTAGCCCAATACAACCGTCAGATGTACAATGAGGGCCTGTATACCGATGATCTGACCACCAAGTACAATGAAAGAGATTCCCGTATGCAGACCGGTTTGTATCTGTGGGTAGAAGGTTCTTTAGGCAAGGAAAATGAGATTATCGACAGCGTAAAGGCAAATGCTCCCGATGCCAGATTAAAGACCTATATTCTGAAGCCGGAGGAACCGCGTTACATTATTGCAACCGGCGGCGAAGTACTTTGCATACCGGAGACAGCACCGAATCCGGAAGGGGCAATGAAATTTGTAAACTGGCTGTACTCATCCCAGGATAATTATCTCATGGCTTTGTATGGTGTAAAGGACAAAGATTATCAAATCGTTGACGGTAGAATCAAGAAACTGGTAAATGATGAATTCTTCTATGAATGGATGTTCCGCAATAAGAACTATCAGTTATTTGCTCCTAGCATAGACCAGAGCTATATTGATACTTATGAAAAATGGGATAACGAGGCTATCACCTCTAATATGCTTGGCTTCCGTTTTAATAACGAAAAGGTAAAGGTACTGGAAGCAGCAATTAAAGAAGTGGCAGGAAAGCAGATGGCACCGATACTCTATGGATTCGTAGATTATGATACAGAGTACCCTAAGGCCCTGGATGCATTGAAAAAAGCCGGTATTGATGAATATGTGGCAGAAGTTCAAAAGCAGATGGATGAGTTCCAGGCTGCAAAGAATAAATAAATTACCATAACCCGCCGGATGACTAACTTCCATTCCGGCCGGGGAAATGCAGAATAGGCCACCCGTCAGCGAATATTAGTATTACTGGGGTGGCCTTTTTATTAAAACAAAAAGCAGTTTTTCAACTACAAATTCAGGAATAACAGATCAAAGATCTGATATTAACGAAAGGAGATAGGTTGAAAAACAAAAAGAAGTTTTTCAACTACAAATTCAGGAATAACAAATCAAAGATTTGTTATTCACGAAAGGAGATATTATGATAAAACCGGTTTTGGTAATTATGGCAGCAGGAATGGGGAGCAGATACGGCGGGCTAAAACAGATTGACCCTATTGACAGCCAGGGAAACCTGATTATTGATTTTTCAATTTATGATGCGGTAAGAGCGGGATTTGAGAAAATAATATTTATTATAAAGCCTGAGATTGAAGAGGATTTTAAGCAAAGAATCGGCAACCGTATTGCTGAAAAAGTGGAGGTGGAGTATGTCTACCAGAAGCTTGATGATCTGCCGGAAGGCTTTGTGGTACCGGAGGGCAGGAACAAACCCTGGGGCACCGGGCATGCAATACTTAGCTGCCGTAATGTGATTCAAGGCCCCTTTGCTGTAATCAATGCGGATGATTATTACGGAAAACAGGCATTTTCCATGATATATGAGACACTGGTTTCTACAGAAGATTCAGAGAAGTTCCAGTATTCCATGGTAGGATACTTATTAGAAAATACGTTAACGGAGCATGGACATGTTGCACGGGGTGTGTGCAGCGTGGACATGGAGGGCAGACTGAGAGAAATAGTAGAAAGAGTACATATTGAAAAACAGGGTAACAGTGCGATCTATACAGAAGACGATGGAAAGACCTGGGAAGAACTTCCGGCTTCCAGTATTGTATCCATGAATCTTTGGGGATTTCATAAAAGCATTCTTCCAGTTTTAGAGGAGAAATTCACGGAATTTTTGCAGAATGGTGCGGTGCTTAATCCTTTGAAGGCCGAATATTTTCTGCCCAGCGTTGTCGGAGAATTGATAAGGGAAGAGAAAGCGGAAGTAAAAGTGCTGGAGTCCAGGGATAAATGGTATGGTGTAACTTATAAGGAAGACAAGGAAGCAGTAATGAGAGCAATACAGAACCTGAAAGATACAGGAATATATCCGGAGAAGCTCTGGATTTAACGAAATAACCGGCATGGGAGGATTAACTATGACAAGGGAAGAATATTGCTCCAGAATACAGGAAGCTATTCAGGCAATCGGGTTCCAGGGAGAATTTCTGGATTACAGCCGTTATGGCAGCGGACACATTAATGATACCTTTTTAATTCGTTTTAAAGAATCGGACGGACACATTGAAAAGTATATCCTTCAGAGGATGAATCATGAAATATTTAAAAAACCGGAGGAATTAATGAAAAACATCTGTAACGTAACCTCCTTTCTTCGGGATAAAATAGAAAAAAATTCAGGGGATGTCAAAAGAGAAACCATGAATGTGGTTTATACAAAAGACGGCAGCCCTTATTTTAGAGATAGTATTGGTTCCTATTGGAGAGCATACCTCTTTATCGGGGATGCCGTCTCCTTTGACAGAGTGGAGAATGTGAAGGACTTCTATGAAAGTGCCGTATCCTTCGGGCATTTTCAGAACCTTTTGGCAGACTATGATGCCGGCAGCCTATATGAGACAATACCGGATTTTCACAATACTCCGGTCCGCTTTGAAACATTTAAGACAGCGGTTGCTGCAGACCTCCTCGGACGAGCGGCAGAAGTACAAACTGAAATACACTTCCTGCTTGAGCGGGCAGAAGAAATGAAAGTGTGTATGGACCTGCTGAAAGCAGGAGAACTGCCCCTCCGGGTTACTCATAATGACACTAAGCTGAATAATATATTAATTGATAACAGTACCGGAAAGGGTATCTGCGTCATTGATCTGGATACTGTCATGCCCGGGTTATCTATCTTTGACTATGGGGATTCCATCCGTTTCGGGGCAAATACTGCTGCCGAGGATGAGACAGATTTATCAAAAGTCTCTCTGGACCTGAATCTATTTGAGATTTACACCAAGGGGTTCTTAGAAGGCTGTAACGGCAGCCTAACTGAAAAAGAAGTAGAAATGCTGCCAATGGGAGCCAAGCTAATGACCTTGGAGTGCGGTATGCGTTTTCTGACAGATTACCTTCAGGGGGATACTTATTTTCGAATTCACCGGGAAGGACATAATCTGGACCGCTGCAGAACGCAGCTTAAACTAGTTGAAGATATGGAACAGAAATGGAATGAAATGAGCAGGATTACGGGTAAATATCGTTAGCTGTAAGCAATTGATTACAGTTAATTCAATAAATACAGTAGTTTATTACCTGACAAGCAGAAATTTATGGTATAATTACCGTGACTGGCGTTAAAATAAAAGTCGGGGATAATAAAAATAAGAAAATTTAAAGTTGTGAAAGGGGTCAATATGGCAATATTGGTGACCGGCGGTGCCGGATATATCGGAAGTCATACCTGCGTGGAATTGTTAAATGCCGGCTATGAAGTAGTCGTAGTTGATAATCTGTGCAATTCCAGTGAAGAGGCTTTAAGAAGAGTAAAAGAAATTACCGGAAAGAACATAAAATTTTACAAAACAGATCTGTTATGGGAGAGGGAATTAAGAGAAATCTTTCAGACAGAGAAGATAGATGCGGTTATTCATTTTGCCGGGTTAAAGGCGGTAGGCGAATCCGTACAAAAGCCGTTGGAATATTATCATAACAATATCACCGGAACGCTGGTACTGCTTGGTGTGATGAGAGAATTCGGAGTAAAGAACATCGTTTTTAGTTCTTCCGCTACGGTTTATGGTAAACCGGAAACCGTCCCTATAAAGGAGGATTTCCCCCTGTCAACCACTAACCCTTATGGAAGTACGAAATTAATGCTGGAAAACATCCTGAGAGACTTGCATCATGCAGATTCCTCCTGGAATATTATATTGCTTCGCTATTTTAATCCAATAGGTGCCCATAAAAGCGGCTTAATTGGGGAAGACCCTCAGGGAATTCCTAATAATCTGGTTCCCTATATTACCCAGACGGCAGTAGGAAAGCATGAAGCTGTCGGTGTATTTGGAAATGATTATGATACCCCTGACGGAAGCGGAGTCAGAGACTATATACATGTTGCTGACTTGGCAGACGGACATGTAAAGGCAGTTGAGAAGCTGGCGCAGCAGCCCGGTTTATGTACCTATAATCTTGGCACCGGCACCGGTTACAGTGTTTTTGATATGATAAAAGCTTTCTCCCGTGTATGCGGTAAAGACATTCCCTATGTATTAAAACCCCGCCGGCCAGGAGATATAGCAGTCTGCTATGCAGATGTTACTCTGGCAAGGGAAGAACTTGGGTGGAGTGCTAAAAGAGGACTGGATGAGATGTGCGAAGATGCTTGGCGCTGGCAACAGAATAATCCAAATGGCTACAAATAATTTGTCAGGTAAGACATTTTTCCTACATAGGTTTGAGCCTACGAAATCCTCGGCACAAACCTGAGGTGTATTGGCGTATGGAGGTTACTATGAATTATGAAGTGCATAGAATAACTAGTTTGGAACAGTTGGAGGAATGCGAGAAGTTCTGCATTGATCATTATCAGTGGGCAGATGGAGAGAAGCCGGAAGCTTATGGAAGAATGGGACTGTTAGAGGGTTATGGTTTGATTATTTCCATGACTGCGGTAGAGAGGAATCCTTTAAGAACCTTTACCAAGGAGAACGACCCTGTTTATGAGGATAGTGCCATGGAAGCATTTTTAAGCTTTTCAGCGGGAGGGTCAGATCAAACTTATCTAAATTTTGAGATGAATGCAAACGGTGCAATGTTAAGCCAGTTTGGTACTGCAAAAGCACGGGAGTTCATTTCCTATGACAAGGAACAGAAAGCGATATGTGAAGCTGGCATCAAGGAAGATTCCTGGAGCATCCTTCTAAAGATTCCTATGGGACTGATTGTACGGTTCTTTGGTGGCGGCCCCCTGCAATCCGGGGACAGTTTTACCTGCAATTTTTATAAGGTATGCCAGACACCAGGTCAGGAGCATTACGGAAGCTTTGCTCCTATTATCAGCGAAAAACCAAATTTTCATCTGCCGGAATTTTTTCAAAGGGCAGTGATTATATAAGTCTGTTACGAACTAAAATAAAACTGCCGATTTCTTTTGGAATTGACAGTTTTTTTCTACCCTTTGATTATGTTATAATATTGATAATACATGCAATCACATCGGAGGCCTGGCTATGGAAGAAAAGTTGCTGTTTCGTAAAGGAACAAAAGAAGATAGAGATGAGATTTGTGAGCTTATTTTTAACGGAGTGAGAGAAATGGTAGCAAACGGAATCTATCAATGGGATGAAATATATCCGAACCGAGAAGATGTGGAACAGGATATTGAAAAGGACGAGCTTTCTGTAGGATTATCAGATGGTGATATAGCTGTTACTTTCGTAATTAATAAGGATTGCGACGAGCAGTATGACGGGGGAAAGTGGGTGCTTGATACGGAGAATTACAAAGTAATTCACAGGCTTTGTGTGCATCCTAAGTTTCAGAATAGAGGATTTGGAAAACAGACTTTGGTGCACATTGAGAATAACTTAAGGGAGCAGGGGGTATCTTCTATAAGACTGGATGCATTTACCCAGAATCCTTATGCATTAAAGATGTATCAATCAATAGGTTATCATATCGCAGGAGAGGTTAACTTCCGTAAGGGCAGGTTTTACCTGATGGAAAAAGTGATTACTGTATAAAAAAATTAAGGAGGTACATGGCAGATGAGGAAAGTAGTGTTATACATTGCAACAAGTCTGGATGGGTATATCGCAACGAAAGAAGACTCATTGGAGTGGTTATTTTCTACGGAAGGCGAAGGAGACAACGGGTATTCAGAGTTTATCGAACATGTTGATACTGTTATTATGGGCAGAAGAACTTATGACTGGATTCTGAATGCAGAGGGGGATAATTTCCCTTATAAGGATAAGGAATGCTTTGTTTTTTCCGAAAGGAAACAGGGTAAGGATGAGTATGTCCGTTTTTTTAATGGGGATATTACCGAGTTCATTAAGAATCTAAGGCAGAAAGAGGGGAAGGATATCTGGGTAGTTGGCGGAGGTGAGCTGCTACAGCACTTTATAGCAAATCGGTTGATAGATGAATGGTTTATTACGATAGCTCCGACAATTATAGGAGATGGAATACCTCTGTTTAAGAAGAATGATTTTGAAACAAGGTTAAGATTATTAGGTGTAAGAAGAGTTAACCAATTTGCAGAGCTGCACTACGAGACAATATAACTATCCAGCAATATGCGGCAGAAGAAGCCGGGCAGAAGAATTTGATATTGTATATGATAAGGTCAGGAGGTGAGAGCGTGGATTGGATTGAGAAATTGAATAAGTCTATAAGATATATTGAGGATAATCTGGACAAGGAAATATCTTATGAGAAATTAGCCGGTTTTGCAGATTGTTCCGTCTACAATTATCAGCGGATGTTTTCCTATCTTGCAGACAAGCCGTTGGCTGAATATATCAGGAACAGACGCCTTACCGTGGCTGCTTTTGATCTGTTAAACGGCAGGGACAGGATTATCGATATTGGCTTAAAGTACGGCTATGAATCCCAGGATGCATTTTCCAGGGCGTTTAAGAATTTTCATGGAGTATCGCCGTCCAGAGTCAGGAATGAAACCGTACAACTGCGGTCCTGTCCAAAGCTCTCCTTTCAAATCACGATAAAGGGAGAACATCATATGAATTATCAAATTGAACAATGGCCTGCTTTTCGGGTGATGGGAATATCGTACCGAGTAAAAACCGAGAAAGCTTTTGAGGTTATTCCTGGGATATGGGAAGCTGCCTGGAAGAATGGTGTAATGGATTCATTTATGACAAACTATCCGGATTATAGACCGGCGGGGTTTCTTGGTATTGCAGAGGGAGGCAGATGGGGTAATGCAGAAGAGATGAGGTATATCCTTGCAGTCACGAATTGGGTAGATGGGGAAGAGTGTACACCTATTTCACCTCCGGAAGGAATGGAAGAAATCTCGTATCCCGCAGCTACCTGGGCAGTATTTGAAGCAAATGGGGAGTTACCGGAGGCAGTACAGCGAGTCTACAAGCAATTCTACACGGAATGGCTCCCCAATTCCGGTTATGCACTGGCTGACCTTCCTGTAATCGAATGCTATTTACAGGAGAACCGCCAGGAGGTATGGATAGCTGTGGAAAATAAATAGTTTCCGGAAAGAAATAATAGTAGCAGCACTTTTTCTGATACTGCATATGTTATCTATAATATGCGAAAGGCAAGGAAAGCTGGTCTTCTATGAAGGCAGAGAAAACAACCTATTTTAATATCAGAAAGAAAGTAATAGCCAGTGTAACACAGGAGGGGTGGAAGGATATTCCTCATGTGTCATATGTCTATGAAGCGGATGTTACAAAGTTCTATGAAGAATTTAAACAACTGGCAAACATATCTTTTAATACAATTCTGCTGAGGGTTATCGTGGAAGGAATCAAGTCGGCACCTCAGATGAATGCTGAAATACGTTATAATACCTTTCTTTTGTCAGGGCGGATTACCATAAAAGAAAAGATTAATATCAATATGCCGGTGCTGCTCCCAAGCGGAGAGATGATAACGGTTAATCTGCGCGACATAGGAACCAAACCCCTTGCAGCCATGGAGAAGCAGATAGCAGAGATGATGGAGCAGGTCAGAACATCGGATATGGAGCGTTCTCTATTAAGAGTCGGACTAAAGGACAGTTTAAGGAATCTGCGAAAGGGTAAGATAAGAAAAGTTATCGGTCGCAGTCTTGGGGCAGTTCTTTACAGTGATAACAGCCAAAGAAGTAAGGGAGTTATACTTAACAGGGAAATGCTAGATCAGGGGACCATAACGGTATCAAATCTTGGGGCGGCAATTAAGGGAACCCAGGGGAGAATTGGACTCCTGGATGTTATTCCGCCACAGGTTTGCGTCATCGGAATAGGAGTGCTCCAGGAGAAACCGGGAGTTTATCAGATGAAGGATAAGAAGTCCGCTATCGGTATCCGAAAGATACTTCCCATTACGATAGCCTTCGATCATCGTGCCTTGGACTTCGGAGAAGTGGCACCCTTTATAAACCGCTTGGAAGAAATTTTTCAGAATCCAAAGAGTATGCGTACCTGGTAACCGGTTTATTTTACTTCTATCAACCAAATACCCAATATAAAATCAACCCTTCAAATCAACCGAAGGGTTGATTTTTTTTATTCCCTTCTGAAGTATGATAAGTTGCATCAGTTAACAGATACAGTATCTGAGCCAAAGGCACAGGAAAGAAAGGGGAATAAGATTCGATGGAAGTAATGTTAAAGTGCAGTAAGCTGTCCAAAAGCTATAAAGAGAAGGTTGTTCTAAAGGGAATTGATTTTGAGGTGTATAAGGGTGAGATACTCTGCATTCTGGGTCCAAACGGAGCAGGTAAAAGTACCACTATAAATATATTGACAGCTTCTCTTAGCAGTAACGGCGGAGAAATTTCCTTTAAAGGGAGACAGATAAAACGCAGGAGGAAGGACTTAACAGATTATAAACAGGTATTAGGGATTGTTCCCCAGGACATTGCTCTTTATGAAGAGCTGAGTGCAGAGCGCAATTTAAGATTTTTTGCTTCTCTCTATGGCCTTCAGGGTGAAACTTTGAATACCGCGGTAGAAGAGGCGCTGGCATTTGCAGGGCTTACTGACAGGAGAAAGGATAAGGTCAAAACCTTCTCAGGAGGTATGAAGAGGCGCCTTAACATAGCCTGCGCTATCGCTCATAAACCGGAACTGGTAATAATGGATGAACCCACGGTAGGAATAGACCCTCAAAGCCGCAACCACATTCTTGACTCTATCAGAAGGCTGCAGGAAAACGGGATGACAGTAATTTATACTACCCATTACATGGAGGAGGTAGAAGCAATCTCCACCCGCATAATTATTATGGATTACGGCGCAATTATCGCGGAAGGTACGAAGGAAGACCTAAAGGAGAGCATCGGAAATGATAAACGCTATACCATAGAACTGGAGGAGAGAAAGAAAATACAGGCGGAAGACCTATTCTCCATTGAAGGTGTGAAAAACGTGAAAATAGAAGAAAACATACTGGAGCTTTCTTCCCTAAAAGGAATAGAAAACCTTGACCGCATAATCGCCTTGCTTAGCGACCAAGGGGAAAAAATAAAGAACATTACCAGCGAAGCCACAAGTCTTGAGACGGTATTTCTAAAGCTTACCGGCCGAAAGCTAAGGGATTAGGGAGGGATACTATGAGACGCTTTTTCACTATTTTTAAACTGGATTTTGCTAATTTGTTTAAAAACCCGGTACTAGTAAATGCAAATACTTGTTTTTCAGCCCTATTAATAGTAATCTTAGGCTTTCTTGGCAGTGGAAATTATGCAAACAGCAAAACCTCTTACCAGTATTACTTGATTTCCATGCTCGTTTTCGGGATATTAAACGGAGCAATGACAGCTTCCAACTGCTTTATGGAGAGAGATATTAAGAAAGCAAATCTGAGAATTATTTATTCTCCTGTCGGAAGCTTTCCTATTTATTTTTCCAAGATCTTAGCTTCATTCCTATTTGATTATCTGCTTCATATTCTGGTCATTGCCCTTTTGTGCCCGCTGCTCCACGTAAGTATCGGGGTTCATCCGGCGTATTTTATACTGTTGATGGCGCCAATGGAGTTTGCTGCTGCGGCTCTTGGAATCTTTTTTTGCTGTATATTTCACAGTGAGGAGGCCACCAGCACTTTACTTAGTACAACAGTCAGCCTTTTATGTGTGTTAGGCGGAACCTTCTTTTCTCTGGAGGGGCTGGGGCGTACCGTAGCATTCCTGTCGAGATTATCACCAGTGAAATGGGTGAATGAAGCCTTTTTTACACTTGCCTGTGATAACGATAGACATTATCTGTTACCAATGTTTAGCGCTGCTATCCTCCTTTCAGTATTGCTGGTTGCAGGCTGCAGTCTGACCTTTAAAACGGAGGATTACCTATGAAGACATTTATCACGGTACTAAAAAATAATTATCTGCGTACCCGTCCACGGATAATACTGCTTGTTGTTATGACGGCAATTGCCCTTTCTTCTACTATGCTGGCTGTTTATCTCTCGGGAGTACCCCATGTAAAGGGAAGGGTGGTGCTTATAACAAAAGATGAAAAGACAGTTTTAGGAGAACAATCTAAATATCTCAAATTTAGCGTTGCTCAAAAGGAACCTCCTTATTCCGCACTTGTGGAGCAGAAATATGATGCCTATGTAACCCTTAAAACCGATGGAAATTATACGATTAAAACTCTTAAAAATCAAAAGTACGAAGAAATGCTTTTATATCTGCTGACACATCCAAAGGCAAAACCGCCGAAGATAGGCTATGAAAGGGGGATAGGAGCTAATATTATTGGATTTATGATGATGTTTTTAATGATGCTTTCCTTTTCCAACCTGTTTGTCTTTGCAGATGATAAAGAACAGGGACAGATTAAAAAGGTCTTTGCAGCACCGGCGTCTTTCTGGGGTTATCTATTGGCTCATGTGACCTATTGCCTTTCTTTGCTGTTTCCGGAATATATTTTACTGGTAATTCTAAAATTAAGCGGCAGGAATATCGGGTTCTCACTCTCAGAATATGCAGGGCTTATCGTTGTTATCGGATTCTTTGGAGTCTCTCTGGCAATGCTCTTATATGTAATGATACAAAAATCAGATAATGCTACTATGCTTGGAAATTCTATCATGGTACTGGCAACTACCTTGTCCGGCAGCTTTTACAGCTTTAGTAAGAATAATGATATACTGGACCATATAATAAAAGTACTGCCTCAAAAAGCAATAATGGACTTTATAGAGTATCTGGAGCAGGGGAAAGGTGTAGCGTATTGCGGCTATATTATCTATGTTATCCTTTTTTCAGCAGTGCTTTTTGCAATATCCTGTATAAAACTTCAGAAAATGTATATCAAACGGGTCTGAGCAGATTTTGAGAGCTTGCTTGTAAAAGGGGTTAATGAGTAATATAATAATAAAATAACGTGATATTAGTACCTAGGACTAAAACCTTGGTTTGATGATTAGATGTTACGAAAGGGGTTAACATGAGCCTTCCAAACGATACACTGCTGCTTTCTACAAAATTGAAAATTCCAGCTCCAAGAAAGAATTATATTCTCCGAAAGTGCCTGTTTGATAAGCTTTCTGCCTGTGAGGATATGAGCGTAATTTTTATCAGCGGCGGAGCCGGTACCGGTAAGACAACTCTGTTAACCTCTTTTATTCGAGAGACTTCTTTAAAAAATGTCTGTTGGCTGACTTTGGATTCTTCCAATGTCAATGTCTATTCCTTTTGGACGTATTTTATTGCGGCAGTGAGCTCCTATTGGGAAGAAGAAAGTTTACTGGATAGGATCCGGGCCAATTCCGACGCAACTCAAATGGAGGGTCTACTGATTGCTCTTATTAACAGACTGTGTGGTGAAACGGATTATTACATGGTTCTGGATGATGTCCAGTATATAAAGGATGAAATGTTAGTTAAGACTCTGGAATTTTTTCTAAAATCCATGCCGTCTAATTTTCATCTTTTTCTTTTATCCAGAGAAGAGCCGCCGGTGTACTTAGGACCCCTAGCAATGTCTGCAAGACTGCTTTTCATCGATGGGAACCAGATGAGGCTGTCTCAGGAGGAAGGCATATCTTTTCTTAAAACTACCTTAAAACTTGCTGTTAGTGAGAGAGAGCTTACAGAGTTAAATAACTATGCGGAAGGTTGGATTGGAGGCCTTCAATTATCCGTAGCAGCAGGACAATTAACGGGTCAGTTGTTACGAAACAGCAGCGGTATAACCGCAGAATATCTGACTCGTGAAATATATGAGTCTCTAACGGAAGGTGAGAAGACTTTTCTTATAAAAACAGGAGTTCTGTCCTATTTTAATGCTGCCCTATGCAGCAGGTTAATGGAAGAATTTTCAGCAGCTGATTTTGAACATATGATAGAGGGGCTTATAAAAAAGAATTTATTTATTATTTGTATTGATGAAGCAAAGGGGATATATCGTTACCACAATATTCTTTCAGAGTATCTGATAGGACAATTTGAAAAATATCCGGATAAACTTAAGATTGAATTCCATAAAAAAGCCGGAGATATTTTTAGTGATCTTGGGGATCCGGAAGAGGCAATGAATGAGTATTATGGAGCAGAAGATTATGACGCTATCCTTTTGGTGGCTAAGAAGATGGAAGGCAGAATGGAATCCTGGAGTTATCTTGACAGAATACCTCTTGACAAGCTGATGACGGATGTGGACCTTGCTGCCCAGTGTTTTATGTATAATCTTGGGAATGTCAGAGTGGAACGCTGCATGATGCTCTATCACAAGTTCAAGGAGTATTATGGGGATTCGGATGTTATTCATATTGTTAAGTTTGCCGAAAGTTACGTTCTGCAAACAGAAGGGATTATTCCGGAATACTATTCTCTTCCTGCAAGGCAGATTGAGCTTCTTCCTTTTGGGAAGATTGCAAAGGCAATGATTCTGGTTGAGAATTCCGCGGCTATGATAGAACAAATGCAATACGAGGAAGCCCGTAACTGCAATTTGAAGGCAATTCAGATATGCAATGGTACAAATGTATTTGTGGAATTTTTTGCGTATAACCAACTGGCACAAGTAAATGAAGAAATAGGGAATCTGAATGAAAGCCTCTCCTGTTATGCCAGGTCAAAGGAGCTGTTTCAAAGCCTTTCTTTGATGGCAGGAATCGGAATCAATTATCACTTTGGCCTTTTAGGAGTCTATATGAAGAGAATGGAACTTCAAAAAGCAGAGGAAACCCTGAAAGAGGTCAAAGAGCTAATAGACGCCAGGTACATACAATCGGATATTGCAAGTATAACCCTAGATTATCATCTGGCAGAGATGATGTTCTTAACTGGGGATAATGACGGCGGTGCACTGGCGGTGGAAGATTTAATAATGAGGTATGCTGCCTTTAGTAAGCTTAGCTTCAGCAGACTGGTGCATGAACTATCCTGTGCAGGAAAACTGACAGAGACCTTAGCCAATGAGTATTTAAAGGAGCTTGATAGTGCAGCCAATTTTAAATCACAGCCTTTTATGAGACTTCTCAGGGCAAGAATCTTATATAACCAGGGAGAAGTGAAGGAAGCCTGTAAAGAGGCGGAGGAGATAATGACCTTCTCCAGGATGCATGGGAATAAGATTCGATTAGTTGAGGCAGATATCTTAAAGATAGTTATCCTGTCGGGGAGTAAAAATCAGGTTTTATGCGGCAGAGAGATTGACAACCTGCTAAAGGAAGCTATTCATTATGCCTGGGAAGACCGTATACTGATACCCTTCTACCTGGACAGAAAGATACTTCTTCCTCTGATAAAGGAACTATTACAAAGAGAAGCAATGAAAGATTCAATTCCAGGCAAAGAGACAGAGTTTCTGAAAGAAGTTCTGGAGGTCTGCGGGGAAAAGGCGGCACCACTAAAAGCAGCGGAACTCTTATCTGAGCGTGAGAGGGAGGTTTTAGCAGAGCTTGCCAAGGGTATCACCAATCGGGAGATTGCAGAGAATCTGTGTATTTCCCAGGCTACGGTCAAAACACATGTACTAAGCATTTTTAGTAAACTGCAGGTATCTTCCAGAATGCTGGCAGTAGAAGCAGGGAGAAAGAAAGGCTTGTTAAGAACATAGAGATACAAATTATTATATGGGTTTAGGTAATGTAGAGGAGGCAGTTTATGAAAGCAATCATGGTTATGTATGACAGTCTTAGTAAGGGGTTTTTATCACCATATGGCTGTGAGTTTGTCCATACACCGAACTTTGAACGTCTGGCGAAGAAAACAGTGCGTTTTGATAATTTTTTTGTAGGCAGTATGCCCTGTATGCCTGCCAGGCGGGAATTGCATACCGGACGGTATAACTTTTTACATAGAGGCTGGGGACCGGTGGAACCTTTCGATGATTCCATGCCTCAGATTCTAAGGGAGCACGGAACGTATACCCATCTGGTTACAGATCATTATCATTATCTGGAGGATGGCGGAGCAACTTACCATAACCGTTATTCTTCCTTTGAAATATTCCGAGGACAGGAGGGGGATTATTGGAAAGGAGAAGTAAAAGACCCGGTTATTCCACCCTGTGAGAACTACCAGAAGGCCCAGGATATGCCAAGGCTCTGGCGGCAGGACTGGATTAACCGCAAATATCTGACCAGTAACAAGGAAATGCCCCAGTCCAGAACCTTTGCAGCGGGCCTGGAATTTATAGAAACGAATAAAGACAGTGACAATTGGTTCTTACAGATAGAGGCCTTTGACCCTCATGAACCCTTCTTTGCCGGGCAGGAATACAGAGATTTATATCCCCACCCTTACAGCGGCAAGCATTTTGATTGGCCAAGTTATGGACCGGTAAGGGAAAGTGAAGAGATGGTAAACCATATAAAGGCTGAGTACAGTGCCTTAGTTACCATGTGTGATGATAAGCTGGGACTGGTGCTTGATGCCATGGACAAGTATAACCTGTGGGAAGATACCATGCTTATAGTTAATACCGACCATGGCTTCTTAATGGGAGAACATAAATGGTGGGCAAAAAATATCGCACCTTTATATAACGAGGTTGCTAACACTCCCTTCTTTATTTATGACCCTCGTTATAAAAATGGCCCATATCTTCAAAATCCAACTTATGATAACAATATTTCCCATAATAACTTGACAGGAGTCTGTGAGAAACTGGCTCAGACCATTGATATTCCGGCAACCCTTCTGGATTTCTTTGGTGTTGATATTCCAAAGGACATGCAGGGAAAACCCTTAAGGAAAGCCTACGCCGAAAATGAGGTTATTCACGAACAGGTACTATACGGTTATTTTGGCGGTACTTTAAATACCAGTGACGGGCGCTATACCTATCTCAGGGCACCGGAGAAATCCGTGGACTATTATGAATATACCTTAATGCCCACCAACATGAACTGTATGTTCTCCACTGAGAAGTTACAGACTGCCGAGCTTTCAGAAGGCTTTGGCTTTACAAAAGGAGCCAAACTCCTTCAGTTTAGAGTATCAAACCCCTTTAACCTTTGCCTTGCTAAAAACCTATTATTTGATACAAAAGAAGATCCTAGCCAACTTCAAAATATAGATGATTCTCAGATGGAAACAAAGCTAATAAACGGCATGCTCACATTGCTGAAAAGCAGCGAAGCGCCTGCCGAGCAGTACGAGAGATTTGGTCTGCCAAAAGACAGAGAATTCACCCTTACCATGCTGTTGGAACAAAGAGAAGAAAGAGCAAAAAGAATGTCAGCTGGTATCTACGAGCAATATCAATGGCAACCAGAAGCAAAAGAGCTGTTCTATACCATATCATCCCTATTCCGCAGAGAACAGGCAGAACAACTGGAAAAAAACCTTGAGGATTACCTGGCTTCTAACCGGATTGAAAATCAGAACGATAAAACCATAAGAATTGAAGACCTCAACCAATATATAGAGCAGCAAGCAGAAACCATGCAAGAGCTGAAGCCAGTTAAGAAAGTATTACCTACACTGAATGCCTATGCAAAGGCATAACATAATGAAAAAATATTTAGTTTTTAGATTCAGTTGGTCACTGTAAACTAATCTAATAAAAATTTTGACATAAACAGCTGACAGGAAGGTGGTACTTAAGTTTAATCTCGAGAGGTTCTTTATGACACTTAAGCCACAGAAAATGCAACTAGGAAAAACAACGCCATTGTTTGAGCACGACAAACAACCTCCTCCATATAGTTACAGCGAGTTTGGCGCTGTTTTGACTGTCAGTTGCATTTGCTGTGGTTTTAGTGGAGTAAAGGTTCTCGAGGATAAACTTAAGTACCACCTTCCTGTCAGCGTCCGTTCGCCAAAAATTCATTTATGATAGGAGATAATAATGCCCCCCCTAAGTATATTGCTAAAACCTTCTTCCGGACTCTGCAATATGAGCTGTGACTACTGTTTCTATTGCGATGAGATGGAGAAGAGAGACAAAAGCTCACTTGGCTTTATGACAGAAGAAACCTTAAAGAACATCCTACGAAGGACACTACCAAGAGCCGAGGGAGGAATAAGCTATGCCTACCAGGGAGGAGAGCCAACTCTAAGCGGTTTGGAATTCTTTGAAAAGGCAATCTATTACCAGAAGAAATACAACAAAAATAACCTCCCCATAAACAATGCTCTCCAGACCAATGGCTATTCCCTGAATGAAGACTGGTGCCGTTTCTTTAAGGAAAATAACTTTCTTCTTGGGGTATCAGTAGATGGAACCAGGGAAATCCATAATGCTTACAGGCACAATAAGCTTGGAGAGGGTACCTATGATAAGGTATTAGATGGCATTCGCCAACTGGAGCGGTATCAGGTCGATTATAATATCTTAACTGTTGTAAATAGAAAAACAGCTGCCAACATAGAAGAAATCTATATGAAATACAAAAAAAACAACTGGAATTACCAGCAGTACATCGCTTGCCTTGACCCACTGGAAGAAAAACATGGACAGAACGAATATGCCTTAAGTCCAGAAGAATACGGCAGTTTCTTAATACGTTTATTCGACCTGTGGTATGAGGACTGCTTAAAAGGGAGACAGCCCTATATCCGCCAGTTCGAGAACTACATCGGTATTCTGATGGGACTATATCCAGAAGCCTGTGACCAAAGCGGAGTCTGCGGTCTCCAATATGTAGCAGAAGCTGACGGAAGCGTATATCCTTGTGATTTTTATATGTTGGACAAGTACCGTATCGGTAACTTCAATCAAGACCAACTGGACATCATAGACCGAAACCGAGAAACCATCCGCTTTATAGAAACCTCGCAAAAAATCAGCAAAGCCTGCAAAGAGTGCCCTTATCATTTCTTATGCCGGGGCGGCTGCCAGAGAAACCGGGATTTTAACGAGCAAAGCGGAGCTTACGATAATTATTTTTGCAAAAGCTTCTTTCAATTTTTTGAAATAGAATATAAAAAATTAATACATGTTGCAAAAATTTATCAAGAAAGCCACATATAGCGCAAAAGGGACCCCAACAAGCTTCCATTTGCCTGATAAAATCAATCCACAACCTAAATGCAACCTCAAGTGTCTGGAAAGGGTCTGACAGTGACTGATTGAAGGTTGGGTAAATTCACTTAGAGAGTTCATATATGGTGATAGGTTAAAAAAGTGCTTGTCTGACGAGCAAAGCGAGGAGTTTGCACTTTTTTAACCTGTTAATCACCATAAGTGAACTCTCTTAGTGAATTCCAGCCTTAGAATCGGAGCTGTCAGACCCTTTCCAGACACTTGAGGTTTCACTACTTACCAATTGATTCTATCAGGCAAACCACAGCCTGTCTTTTACCCCCACATTTCCCAAAACCCCCCCCACCATATTTCATGACAATTGTCATATGAACTCTTTACATTATGCACTTTTCTTCCAGATTCATAGCTGTTAATATAAATACCAATGAGTACCAATAAATTCCGGGAGGAAAAAGTAATGAGCGAAACAGTCGTAAAGATTGAGAATTTGGTAAAGCAATATAAAAACCTGACTGCAGTTGACCATTTTAACCTGCAGATAAAAGAAGGAGAAGTGTTAGGACTTCTAGGGCCTAACGGCTCCGGTAAAACCACTACAATAAATTGTCTTCTGTCGTTGCTTAGTTTTGAAGAAGGAAAAATTGAAGTGTTTGGTGAGAAGATGAAGCCGGAGAGTTATTCTCTAAAGAAAAACATGGGAGTAATCTTTCAGAACGTTGCAGTATTTGACACGCTTACTGTCTATGAGAATATTGATTTTTTCTGCGGACTCTACATAGAGGATAAAGAAAAGAGAAAAAAATACGTAGAAGAAGCTATACAATTTGTAGAGCTTGGCGAGTTCAAAAAATATTATCCGAAAAAGCTTTCAGGAGGGCTTCTCAGAAGATTAAATATTGCCTGTGGTATAGCCCATAAGCCCAAACTTATCATCTTAGATGAACCTACGGTTGCAGTAGACCCCCAGAGCCGCAATAAGATTCTGGAAGGAATTATGGAGCTGAACAAGCAAGGTGCAACCATCATTTACACCTCCCACTACATGGAAGAAGTAGAGGAAATCTGCTCCCGTATAGTTATCATGGATAAAGGCAGGAACATAGCAGAAGGAACCGCAGATGAACTTAAACGCATGATTAAGAATAATGAAACTATCTATATTGATATCCGTGCTATTTCTGAAGAAGATGTGGAGAATATCAAGAATTTAAAACATGTATATTCCGCAGTTTATGCAGAGGAGCGTCTTACAGTAAAATGTGACGGGGGTAATCACAACCTGATTCATGTAATGAACTATTTGCAGGATAGGGGAATCTCCTTCGGACGCGTGAATTCCGAAATGCCCACATTAAATGATGTATTTCTTGAAATCACCGGCAAAGAGCTGAGAGATTAGTTTGAATTATGAAAAACATAATTCAAACACAGGATTATGCCTGTGAAATCCTCGGCATAATCTTGAGGAGAGTTGGAAGTAACGCGGTATAAATTAGAAAGGAAAGAGGGACTGCTATGTTTTTACACTTACTTAAATATAGATTGAAAAGTCTTATAAGGGGAAAGAGCCTGATATTCTGGATATATGCTTTTCCTATTGTTCTAGGTACTTTTTTTAACCTGTCTTTTGGCAATATGCTAAAGGAGGATGAATTCAGCTTCTCCCCGGTGCCGGTAGCCTTTGTAGCAGAGGGAAATACCGATACTTCTTTTGAACAGATATTAGACGGCTTAAGTAAAGAAGGAGAAGACCAATTGTTTAAGCTGACGAAGACGGAGGATGGTAATGCAAAGGAGCTCTTAAACGATGGTAAAGTAGACGGTATTCTATATGCGTCACCTAAACTTTCCCTTACAGTTACCGGTGAGGGAGTTAATCAGACAATTATCAAATCCTTTCTGGAGCAATACCTGAAGGATAAAACCATCTATGAGCAGATAGGAAGCACACATCCGGAGAAGATGGAAGCTGCTATCAGTGTCCTGTCAAAAAACATCCAATTTAACAACGAAATATCCTTTTCTAATACGAAGATGAACAATCTGTCCCAGTACTTTTATGCGTTGATTGCTATGACTTGTTTATACGGCTCTTTTATTGGTACCGTATGTGTGGAAGACATACAGGCTAATCTTTCGGTAATCGGTGCCAGAAGAGGCATTGCCCCCACTCATAAGTTCAAAGCTATCCTGGCGGATTATATCGGTGGTGTGCTTGTTAATTTTTCCTCCGTTCTGCTGCTGTTCTTTTATCTGATAGTGATCTTGGGAATAGATTTTGGCACACGGATTCCATACATCCTGGTAACCGGATTACTGGGTTCTGTTATCGGAGTATCCTTCGGAACTTTCGTAGGAGCAATCAGTAAGATTCCAAGTCATCTAAAGGATGCCATAATCAGTGTCCTTTCCCTGGCACTTTCCTTCTTCAGCGGTCTGATGTTTAACAATATGAAAGATATCGTTGAGCATCATTTCCCGCTATTTAACAGGATTAATCCTGCCGCACTGATTACGGACTGTCTGTATTCTCTCAATATGTACGAGAGCTTTGACAGATTTTACAGTGATATTGCTATAATGGGCGTCATAGCTGCACTGCTTTTAGTTGGAACCTATTTCATGTTAAGGAGGACCCGTTATGCAAATATTCCTGGCATTTTTTAAAACACTAAAGATGCGTTCTGTCAGTCTTATTATTTATTTTGGTATCTTTTTGGTATTGGCGCTTATGATGTCCGGCAATGGGAAGTCCCAGACCGAGGCTGCATATAAGGACACCAAAGTGGATATTGCCGTACTGGACAGAGATCATTCCACACTCAGTAAAGGTCTTTATGATTATCTAAGCAGTACCCAGAATATGGTGGAAATAAAAGATGATAAAGAAACCATATCTGATGAGCTGTTCTTTCGGAATGTGGAGTATGTATTGATAATTAAAGAGGGTTTTGCCAATGGTATCAAAACCGGAAATTATGAAGCTGTGGTAGAGAATGTCAAAGTACCTCAAAGCATTGCCGGAAGGCTTCTTGACAATAAGATAAGCCAGTATCTTTCGGAATTGAGTACCTATGTGGTAGCAGGCTTTTCCGATGAAGAAGCAGTGCAAAATACGTTAAAAGCTTCTCAGATTACCGCAGAGGTTAATATGGTAAAAGCCGCGGGAAGCAATGTTGAGAAAAGTAATGCTTATTATTTTTACTTATTTATCCCCTATGTACTTATTGGTATGTTAATGAGCGGAATGGGCGGTATTCTGATTACTTTTCGAAAGAAAGACTTAAACTGGAGAATCAAATGTTCCTCCATAACCGAGTTAAAAAAGAACAGTATCCTGCTGTTGGCATGCGGAGTATTAAGCCTTATCTGCTGGTCTCTTTTTATCCTGCTGTCATTGGTTTTATATCATGGAGATATCTTAACGGGAAGAGGTGCTCTGTTTATTATTAACAGTCTGGTATTCCTGCTTGTAGCCATGAGTCTTATCTATATGGTAAGTTTTCTGGTAAAGAATCTGAATGCGCTGAATATGGCGGCTAATGTTATCAGCCTTGGATTAAGCTTTCTTGGTGGTATCTTTGTACCTCTTGAATACATGAGCAAAAGTGTGGTGCGATTTTCAAAGGTACTGCCCACCTACTGGTATGTTATGAATAATTCGGCTATCGATACTTTTACCAATACGGCAAAAGAGTATCATCTTATACTTCGCAACCTAGGGATTGAACTTTCCTTTGCAATTATCTTTTTTATAGCTGCGATTTATTTATCAAAATCAAGAACCCTGGCACAAAATGGGTGATAGGTAATGTTGTTAAAAGGTTCTGCCTGCAGCAAAGCTGCGGCGGAACTTTTTTTGATTGGAGTGATTACTTTGAAGCTTTATAAAGCAGCCTGTATTGTGTTGGTGTAAGACCTTCCTTTTTCTTAAATTGCCTAATAAAGTGCAAGTCACTCTCATAACCGCAAAGGTCAGACAGTACTTTTACCGGGATATCGGTGGTGGAAAGATAGAACTTCGCCCGTTCAATCCGAGCCAGGATTACTTCCTGCATACAGGAAATATGAAAAAATTCCTTGTAAAGATGCTGGAAGTAGGAGGGGCTTATATGAACAGATTCCGCCATCATATCCACCGTCCAGTTTCTGTGGGGGGTATTGTGTATATTCATCCGCAGAGCATTTATAATTGGATAATAACGGTCGTTCTTACTGCCGGAAGGATGACTGATAATAAGGGAATCCAGATTATAGAGCAGAAGACGCATGAGGCAATCTTTCATCTGTTCTTGGTGGAAGGACTCGGAGTGGCACTCCTTTACCAATAGACGTACATAATTAGACAGGGAATTCATATGGGGCAGATAGATTGGCTGGTTAAAAGGGATATGCAGAGCATCAAGAAATAAGGGTTCATCAATGAAGTCAAAATGAATCCAGTCATCATTGTAGAAATCCCCTGCGCTTTCATAATGAGTATAAGTATTTCTATCAAAAAGAATTGCCATATTCGGAGCGGTGGGGATTAACTTTCCATCAAATTCAAAAAAAGCATCGGTCTTTACCAGGAGCAGGATATAATTTGGCACACCGCTCTTTCGAAGCATACAAAATTTTGTTTTATGTCTTGAATCATGTCCGCAGTTTGTTACAGTAATCAAGTGATATCCTCCTGTTAAAATAGCAGAAAAAGTATGTTGATAATATTATAAAGCATTGTTCGGATAATGAAAAGAGATTATGATAAATGATAGCAAGAAAGTGATTTTGTGAAGGACCGTATACATGAAAAATAAGCTTCTGAAAGAGCTGGAAAGACATATAACAGGAGGTTACAATGCTTACAGAGAAAGATAAGAAGTGGGTTGAGGAAGTAACAGAAAAAATTAGAGAAAAAATGGATTGGGTCAGTGAGAAGTCTAAGGATAAGATTCCCTATACCACAGTGAACGGGACTCATGACAGCTATGATGACAGCGACAAACCCTACCGTATATCAGAAGGTTTGAACTGGTGGACTAACGGTTTTTGGGGCGGAATGCTTTGGCTTATGTACCATGAGACAGGAGAGGAAAAATATGCAGAAATAGCGCGAATTTCAGAAAAGAAGTTAGACCAGTGCTTTGCTGATTTTTATGGACTGCATCATGATGTAGGTTTTATGTGGTTGTTAACATCCGTTGCCGATTATAGACTGACAAAGGAAGAGGAGGCTAAAAAGCGAGGATTATTTGCAGCAGGGCTTTTAGCAGGGCGCTTTAATCCGGTTGGTAATTTCATCCGTGCCTGGAATGATTGGGGCAACGGCGGAGATAATACCGGTTGGGCAATTATTGACTGCATGATGAATGTACCGCTTTTATATTGGGCGTCTGAAGAAACTGGAGACCCCAGATTCCGCCATGTTGCTATGCTTCATGCAGATACTGCCATGAAAAACTTTGTAAGACCGGACGGCTCTTGTGAGCATATTGTAGAGTTTAATTCTGAAACCGGTGAAAAGGTGAGAATCTATGGCGGACAGGGTTATGAAGACGGTTCCTCCTGGACCAGAGGGCAGGCTTGGGGACTCTATGGCTTTGCCTTAAGCTATCTGCACACCCAAAAAGAGGATTATCTGAATACTGCCAAGAGAATAGCACATTATTTTATTGCAAATATTCCGGAGAACGGTTTGATTCCTATTGATTTCAGACAGCCGGCAGATGATTCCTGGGAAGATTCCTGTGCAGCGGCAATTGCTGCCTGTGGCTTGATTGAGATATCAAAAGCAGTAGGAGAGAGAGAAAAAGACTTATACTTAAATGCTGCCTTAAAGATGTTAAAGGCACTGGATGAAAAGCGGTGTGATTGGACAAAGAGCTGCGATTGTATGATACAGAACTGCTCTGAGGCTTATCATACCAATAAGCATATGAATATTATCTATGCAGATTATTTCTTTATGGAAGCGATCTTTAAGCTAAAAGGAAATGATATCTTTCTTTGGTAAAGGGAAATGATATCTTCCATTGGTAAATGAAATTTAGAGACGAATGAGAAATAACCCTGGGGAGCATGACTTGCTTTTCACACTGATTAGGACAAACAAGAGGATTTGCCGTAAACTGTGTATTAGCGTAAGTTATGTCCCCCAGGTTTTTTATTAAAGCGCTTTTCTTAAGCGATAATTTGGTTATTTTTTGTAGTGAAGTTTTTCTTTTTTAATATATTCAGAAATCAAATCTGCTTTATAGTTCTTCCATTTATTCTGAAAGTCAGCGGTATCTTCACCGGTATAATGAGTTTTCTTCGCATATTCTGCTTTTAAGTCATCCAGGTATTTGTTTGTGACGGAACTGCTTTTCATTGTATCCCGTATATATACCCAATAATTATCCTCCGAGCCAAAGCCTTTCATAAAAGCTATCATATCGTCTGCATTGGCGGCGGTTTTCATGGAGTCTTTTAGCTCTTTTATAGTATCATTAATTTCTGAATCCGAAACCGAATAACCTTCTTTTACAGCATGATAATAAAGGACCTTTGATTCCAGCAAGTCCTGTAAAGCCTCCTTTTCCGGGTCCTTGGAATGTTTGAGCTCATAAACTTTCACATGCAGATTATATTCCTTCTCTGTTATCTGTATATGCTTTCCCTTAGCGTAAAGAGAATTAGCCCCTGAGGTGTCATTATTTCTGCTGTTATCCCCTAATAACTTACCAAAGGTGAAAAAGTCAAAGCTATTGGAAGAATCATCTGGTTTGGATTGTACAGTATAGACCCTGGTGCCCACTAGTATAATCAGGACAAGTAATGGAAGAAGTATAAAAAGTTTTTTCTTCAGGGAAATACGATTCATGTTTAATCTCCTATACTTATTAGTTCTAAAATAATTAAATGCTACTTTAAGGATATACCATCCACTTTCCATTGACCGGCATCTTTTATTAAGAGAATATTTCCGCTGAAAGTAAATACCTTGGGAGGGCTGCTTTTGGTCTCGGCTTTCAGGATATACTGATATCGTATGGTTCCTGCATCAGCATCTAGCGATTTCAGCTTCACAGAAGAAACCTTAAGGTCGGAAGCTTCTCCTTGAACTTCTCCCGCAATTCTGGTTGGTATCCGGTTATTCATCAATGCCTCGTAGCCATTACCGGTCAATTGGGTATTATACTTTGTATGCAAGTAATCTGGAAGCACGTTGTTACTATCTGAACTTTGGTTCAGAGCATCTTTTATACCCTCACAATCCTGTCTGGTCAGACCGAAAGTGATAGTAAGAACCTCCTTTGCTATTGCATCTTGAGTATTGTTGTTTCTATTCACTATGATGAGGGTAACTATCGTTATTGTGAGAATCAGAATAATGGATGTAAAGATAATTAGTTTTCGATAGAAAGGCAGTTGTCTCATGAGAATTTTTTCCTTTACTTTCATAGAATGACTCTGTTAATCAAAAATCTTTTATGAGTGTATTCTATCACTGACTATGATAATAGTAAATAGTAACTTACAGATATTGACTTAAAATTGACAGAAAATTCTTGCTATGCTATAAATGATAAGATAATTGTATAAATTATACAATACGATTAGAAAGGGTATGGCGGTTTTATGAAAAGAATTCTATCAATAATTATTATGTCAGTATTAATAGTTTCTCCGGTTTATCATGTGAATTTCACTCCGGCAGTACATAACCAAAGCAGCAATAGCAACACTATCAGTACTATCAGTTCAAACAACCATGCTTCCATAGTACTATCTAAGAAATCTATCAAGAAAAAAAGTTCCGCCACTTATGTATACATAACCAGAACAGGGAAGAAGTATCATATCTCATCATGCAGATATCTAAGACAGAGTAAGATTAAGATTACCCTTAAAGAAGCAAAAGCAGAAGGCTATGAGCCTTGTAAAGTCTGTGATCCTCCCAGATAAAACACATCTTTTTAATACCTGTAAGGCCCTGAGATAGAGATTAACCGCTGAGTTTATCTGGGAAGAAAGAAAATATAGGGACTGTCGCAAAGTAAGCTAAACGGAGTTTATTCTGCTGCAGTCCCTTTTGGTACCGTTAAATCAGGTATCACTAACAGTTAGTAAAATTTTATTGATAAAGCTACTTATTATAATCAGGCATGCAAATCAATTCACTGTACCCATAACCTGGAACTCCCATAGAGAGTAACCGTAAGGCAGGGCTCTTTCAATTCCTCTGAATTTCACATACCGGGCATTCACCGGAGTTACGTTGTAGGTTTCGATTCCGCCTGTACCATTTGACTGGTTTAACAGGCTGTTATAATTCACACCATCCGTAGAGGTAAGGATTTCATATCTTTTTCCATAAGAAGCCTCCCAGTTTAGTATTAACTGGCTTATTTTGCAGCTGCTTCCGAGGTCCAGTATGAACCAGGCATCATCTGCAAAGTTAGAAGCCCATCTGGTGGCGGTGTTATTGTCTGTAAGATAGGATACTGGGAAAGCATCGCTTTCTGACCCGGAGCAAAGGAGGGATTTACCCTGTGCAACATTGGAGGAAGCAGTACCACCATCTGTTCCCTGGGTTACTCCATGAATATAGGTAAGCCACTGGGTATCAAGGGCTCCGCCGCCGGGGTTGTAAGTAAAGAAATATTTAATCGTATCACCGTTAGCCAGAGAATTCAGAGGATAGGTAAAGTTACCTTTTCCGTCGGAAGTCATGGCAACATTTATCTGGCCTCCGTTGTTTTTGATATAATGCAGGTCTGCAAAGGTTGCACCGTTTACATAGAATACCAGATTGTCTCCGGTCTTCTTAAGGCCTTTGACGGCATCTCCGATTGTAACAGTAGTTGGCGGCGGATTTGTAACGGTAACCGTACAGGAAGCCTGGTAACTGCCGTCTGCTGTTTTGGCGGTTATAACCGTATTTCCGGGAGCTACTGCAGTAACAATACCGCCTGCTACTGTTGCAACAGATGCGTTGCCGGTGGACCAGGTAACAGCCTTGTTGGTAGCATTGTTAGGAGTAACGGTGGGGGTAAGAGTAAGTGTACTTCCGGGTAAGAGAGAAGCACTGCTCTTATCCAGTGATATTCCGGTTACAGGAACAGTACCGGGGTTTTCACCGTTTGCTTCTTTATATACACGTACATAGTCTACCTGCATAGTAGCAGGGATATCACCTGCACTTGGTGCCAGACCGCCGTCGAAATTACCGCCGATGGCAAGATTCATAATTACATAGAACGGCTGATCAAAAGGTGCGTCTGTATTATTAGGGGCACCTACTGAATACCATTGGTCTTTTGTAACCTTTAAGAAGCATTTTCCGTCCACATACCATTTAAAATTATCATTTTCCCATACAACACTATATACATGGAAGTCATTCTGAAAGGTCTGACCGCTTGGAAATGCATATTCACCACTAATGTAACGGTTGGCTGGCCATTGACCACCAAAGTGCAGAGCACCGCTGGTGACACCGGGGATTCTTCCCTTTGCTTCCATAACATCTACTTCACCGGAGGCAGCCCATGCACCGTAACGGTCTTCTAAAGGCAGCATCCAAAGGGCTGGCCAGATACCGTTTCCGGTAGGAAGTTTTGCTCTGAAATCAATTCTTCCGCCCTGGAAGGAGAAAGAGTTCTTTGTGGTAATCTTACCGGAGGAATAAGTTGCATAGCGGGCAGGGTCCTGTGGGAAGGACTTGGGTTCATTGTAAGCGGTGATATTTAATTTCCCATCTGAAAGGTAGATGTTCTTAGTACTGTCCGTATAATATTCCAACTCATTATTTCCCCAGCCCCAGCTGTTAGGGTCATCACTCATATAATAGCCGGTATTATAAGACCATTTACTGGTATCGAGAGAAGAACTGCTGAATTCATCATGCCAGATAAGGTTTAAACCACTGATAGCTGGATTGTCCGTAGTACCAAGGGGGATATTGCCAAGGTCTGATACATCGGGACGAGGTGCATTAGGGTTACCAATAAAAGTATAGTAAATATAGTTACTGCCGATGGCACCGCCCTTTTGGCCATTTAAAGGATAGCCGATACGAATGTCCATATTGACCTGAATTGGCTGAAACCACAGGCCGTAAATATGATCGGCAAAATATCCCCATTGGTTGGCATCGGATAGGCTGTTATAGCCATTTGACTGATAGCGGAAGCCGCTCTTGCTATAGTCCCCAAGGTCTACCCATACACCGTTCATTTTGATTTCATATACAAAGTTATCAAGCTCTGATTTTACCGGTGCACCACCGTCAATCTTAGGCAAGGGAACGCCAATGGCACCGGTCTCACCGGCCGTATACTGTGTAGCGTCATAAGCGGTAAGCTGATAAGTATTTCTTACAGGAGTATTGTAATTAATGGTATAGATAAGAGAAGCACCGGAGGAAGCGGAAACCAATTTCACATTTATGGATTGGTTTACGATAAACCAATACCCACCGCCGCCATCGGTAAACTGTCCAAAGTTACTGTCATAAATCCAGCCGCTGGCTGCATTGTTATCAATGCTTGTCCACTCACTGCTGTTGACCGGTTTTACAAAGAGTCTTAAATCCTCTGCGACGGCGGCATAAGGAACGGAAGCAGAACCATTAAAGATTGGATAGGTAAAGCCGCAGCCTCCCGTTGCATCGGCAGTGATAGCAGGCCCTTGGGTAAAGGCCATGGAAGTAATCGTAGCCTTTGGTATGCTGGTAAATTCCAAAGTATAATTCAGTGTTATACCATTCTGGCGGGAAGCAAGCTGAATATAGGTAGTCTTTGACACGGTGAACCAATAACCGTTAAAGCCCCCATCACTCCAGTTTCCCCAGTTCTGGTTGTAAACAAAATCCGTGCTGTCGATATCGACCCAGTTTCCGTTCACCTTTACATTGACCTTCAGGTCGGAAGCCACATCCTGCCAGGTTGCGGCACCACCGTTAAAAACAGGCATAACAAAACCATAACTTGCTTGTCCTACGCCGGAGTGTGAGATAACCGGACCGTCTGATGCTGAAAAATATGCCATAGATGTAATCACTGTCTGCGCTGCCTGAACTTTCCCCGTAGTCCCTATAACCGGCAGATATGACCCTAAGGCAATCATTGCCACTGCTAGAATAATACTTAGCAGTTTTTGTTTCAACCCCTTGTGTTTCCTTTGAAAATGCTGCATAAAATACCCTCCTTATTAATATTGATAGTGAATTGTAAACTCCAACCTAGTAAAAAGGTGCAGGCATGTTATTCTGCCTGCACCCTGTTGCTCTGTTACCAATATTATACAGTAGAAATTAAATAGAATAAAGTGCAAATTTTGGAAATAGTAAATAAAAACTGTTTTTATTAGAAATATTTTTTGGAAAGAATACAAAGTAATGGGAATTATCTGATAGTAAGCCGCCACCTATTCCGGTGGTCGATCCATCGGCATTATGTTTGAAAACAGAAAGAAAAATCCAGGTGGCTTATAAAATGGAAAGTAATTTCAGAAAGAGCTGAGAATATTGAAAAGGAAGACAACAGGAGATATAATAACTGCAACAAAACAACATACAATATCGAGGATAATAAATATGAATGGAAAAGATGTAATGCATATTGCTGATTCCCTGGAGAAACCAATAACAAATCTTGAATTCACCAACAGCGGACGGTAGAGACAATGACGGTCCTGCCTATGTGGTTTATTCAAAAATCGGATATAACAGAGAATGAAAAAATTGTTGATACAGCAGAATTTGAAGGAATGTATGCGAAGAAGGACAGCAGTAACCTTAGTATGTATCAGGACTATTCCATTGATTTTCCCGATGATATCAAAAAGGATAGAAGGGGTGAAGATTCCGCCGATAATTGGGAAGAAATCACGCTATATAATACCAATGGGGATATCTATTTAAACAATATTCTTATAGAGGATGCAAAACTGTACTCACCCGAAGGAGAATATACATGGACAAAGGAAGGGACCAATGACCGTTTTATGTGGCACCATACCCAGTATAAGAAAATTGATTATGCATGTACAAGAATACGGGAACAGAAAATGGACAGTGAGCTTCTTTTGGATTTGGATATGAATCACCGTTAGAGGAAGAGAGGAATCTGGCCATGAGTGAACGAATAAAAAAAGAGTATTTTCCGGAAGAATTAAGCATCCGATTATCAGGCCGTACACTATACCGTGACAATGCTCTTTATTTATTACATGGGGCAAGCTTTCTGGAATTTGAATTTGAAGGCAGGCTGCTTGAAGCGGAGTTGGAATCGGAAGGTGGAAATGAAGATTACTAGGCATGGGTTGGCGTTTATGCGGATGATATGAATAATCCCTGCCGGCGGGTTAATCTGAAAGGCGGAAGACTACGGTATCCCTTGTGGGAAAGTGATAAAACGAAGGCTTTTCAGACAACTTATCTGGAATTTTTAAGGTATTTATAAGAAGTACTCATAAAAACAAGCCGATTACCTGTACCTCCAATGCCTTAACGGACCTGTTGACCTGAAATTGAGGCAGCGGTTGAAACAATGCAAAAAGAAGAGCAGGACGAACTTATTTTTCATATGGCCTTTTCGCAGCAGGAGGCGGAAGACGGGGAAGGAGCAGTTGGTCACCCATCATTAATAAGACTGAAAAAATGGCGGAGCAATTAGCTGACTGGATCAGAAGGAAAGGAATTCTTTCTGATATTAGTTGAATTTTAGTTTTTTCTCTTTGAGATATAATAGAATCAGGTTTTCATGTAATTTGTACGTCTGATATAGGTCAAAACTTAATACAGTTGATTTTGAATACCAAATAAGCAGAGGCTGGAAGCTGAATTTAAAGGAGGTTACTATCATGAATTATATAGGAATAGATATCGGAGGAACACAGGTTAAAATAGGAATTGTGGATGAACATGGAGCAGTGGGTAAATCCTCAGCCTATGATGTGGCTTTTGATGGCTATGATACTCCTATCATTGATACGGTGATTACTAAATTATCTGAGTTCATGCAGGAAAATAGGCTGGATAACAATCGGATACGCGGAATCGGTGTGTCGGCAACCGGACAGATAGATACAAAGGAAGGAAAGGTAGCCGGAGCAGCCGGACATATCAAAAACTGGGAAGGCTGCAATATACGGGAATGCATCAAAAAGGTATATCCCGGGCCTGTCACTGTTATGAATGATGCTAACTGTGCAGCGTTGGCAGAACAGTGGATTGGTGGGGTAAAAGATGCCCAGGATGCTGTCGTTGTTACCATTGGGACAGGTGTTGGTGGCGGAATTATCGCAAATGCAGAAATTCTATGCGGAACTGCCGGAGGTGCCGGAGAAATAGGACATTTTACCATCCACAATAACGGAAAAAGATGCAGCTGCGGCAACAGAGGCTGCTATGAACAATATGCTTCTACAACTGCACTGGTAAGAATGGTGAATCAAGCGCAGAAAGCGGGAAGATTGAAAAGCGGCCTGATGAATAGCTGTGATATAAACGGCTATACAATTTTCGAAGTAGCGGGCAGAGACAGCTATCTGGATGAAATTCTTGATAAATGGATTGGCTATGTTGCGGACGGACTTGCCAGCATTATACATATATTCAGTCCCAAGGTAGTATTAATAGGCGGGGGTGTGAGCGCACAACAGGAAAAGTTTATAGAGCCTTTACGGATTAAGGTATTGAGCCGTATTATGCCCACCTATGCAAAAACAGTGGTAATTGAAGCTGCAACACTTGGGAATGCCGCGGGTATGATCGGAGCAGTTTATTATTGCATAAAGCATGGGAAAGCTTAAAGAATCGGTCCTATTTTTCATTTTGGGTCACGTTTAATGCGGATAGGGTCTCCTTGTGCTTTTGGGCTTTGAAAAAGGAGTCATTTTCAAAATAATAGGTATAGAAGACGTCTATCATAACCAATATAGGAAATTGAGGTGAAATCATTGTACCGCTGTCCAAATCCTTGGACATAGCAACATAGAGCACTTCGTCACAATATTCACTTTCTTTCACATTCTTATTGGCAGTTATCAGCACAACCTTTGCATTCCGTTTTTTTGCCAGACGGATGCTTGCAAGGATTTCCTTTGTTTTCCCGCTTAAAGATATGGCAATCACCAGGTTTTCTTCATCCACCAGGGCAGAATTCATTTGTATCATCTGAGAATCCGTAATGGCCTCCACATACAGCCCGGTCCGCATAAAGCGGAGTCTGAACTCATTGGCCACAAAGCCGGAGCTTCCCATTCCATACACACAGACTCTTTTACACTGGTTGACCAGGTTAGCAATGCGTTTCATCTGGGGTTCATCTAGCAGTTCATAGCTTTCATCGAATAATTTCAGGTAATTATCATGAACCCGCATTGCCAAAGCGCTGAAATCTTTTTCCTGCACACTGACAGACAGGTCTTTCTTATAATCAAAAATAAACTCCCGGAATCCTTTATAGCTGCATTTTTTGGCAAAACGGGATAAGGTTGCTTCCGAAACATATAAAAGCTTGGAGATATTTCTGGAATTGAAATCAATTACTTTTGAATTGCTCAGGAAAAAATCCGCTACGCTTTTTTCAACAGGTGTCAGTTCATCATAAATTTTTAGAATGTTCTGTTTTACTTTTTTGAGAGTATATTTCATAATTCTTTGGCATCCTTCTATTTGAAAGTAACTTTCTATCGTAAAATACCCGTGTATTTTGCAAGTTCACTTGCAAAACTGCCTAACTTATATCTGATTATATCCGAAATAATGCATCTCTACAAGACACCGACAATATGAATTATGCCTATTTCTGAAAATTGGTTACTGTTCACTCTCCACATTAATTCATTATGAAATGTGACGAAATTTAATTTTTTATATTTTGTGGATAACAAGCTTGAGGAAGATAATTGGGTTTATGGTTATCTTCCTCATTTCTTTTTGATGGAATTTATCCACATCCAAGGTTTAATCACTCGAATATTTGATGGATTCAGACACTTTTTTTCATTTTTTATTCATGTATAATGACATTATCCACCATCAAATTGCCAATACTGAAACAACCGCAAATTCGCATTTTACAAGGATTTATGATATACTTTTGTCAGAAAGCGAGGACGATTTACGACCCAAAAGTTTAATAATAATTTCGATATTCGAGATAAGGTGATTTTAGGCCTTGAAAAAGAGAATAAAATACAACAAGAACTTATCAAACAATAAAAAATCGGAAGATCAGGTGTCCGAATTAACAAGATTAATGGAAAAAATTTTAAAAGCGTGTCAGAAAAGCTAATCGAATGAAATACTTCCTTTGAATACATCACCACTCTTGAATATCGTCTAAAAACAGCCATCACAGTAGTGAGAGCCTTAAAGTCTGGCGATAAGTATATCAAAATGCAGGAAGAATACCTGAAAGAACTCCGTAATTTAGAACGTATCATCAAGAGATTAGAGGAAGAACTATCAATTGTCCATAGGGAGACTATCACGGTCCGCAATCAGTGGTTTGAAATTTTTGAAAAAATCCAGAAGGAATTCGAACACAAACTGAGCATTTCCAAAAAGTAAATAAACAGCTGGAAAAGAGAGCATTAAGCACAGAGCGACAGTTAGCTGATTTATGAAATAAAGTAACAGAAAGAGACATAAACTATATAACTTAGAAACAGAATTGGAAAAAGAAAAGGGGAAGAATTTGAAATTGAGAGAACAAAATAACCGAGACTATTCCCTGCCGGAGTTGTGGATGACGCGAATTATGAGGGAAGTATCTAAGCTTTTTTGTTCCTGTTTAATAATGAATGCTGTACTTCTATTGATATTTTTGTCTGACCTAACAGGCGGACAGCTTAACATATCAAAAGGCATGATAAATAAAATCAGTAAAGAGTTTACCCAAAATCAGAACAGGAATGAAAAACAATGTTTGCAGATATGCTGCTGTCGCAGGTCATGCATACCGACTGCACCAATGCAAAGGTGAATGGGAAAAGTGTATATGTATTTGCAACACCAGACGGGAAAGTCATGTACTTTGCCCGTGAGAAAAAAGGGCACGAAGGAGTAAAATCTGCTGTGGTTGAAGAATACCAAGGAACTCTGTTTTATGATCATGAAAGCACTTTTTTCAACTATGGCAGCGATCATCAGGAGTGTCTTGCACATGTCTTACGTTATCGCAAAGACAGCATGGGTAATGAGTCTGACCGCACATGGAATAAACAGATACATTCACTAATACGGAAAATGATTCATTATCGAAATAATCTTCCACCTGAAACAGATTGCAGTATGCGATTACAGAATTCCCACAACCAATAATGAAGCCGAAAGGCTTCTAAGAGGCTATAAACGAAAACAGGCGCAGGCCATGTCATTCCGGAGTCAAGCGAGTATTGATTATCTCTGTCAATGCATGAGCATGTTGGTTATGATTCGCAGAAATGAAGAGCAGAATGTATTAGATAGAGTATCCATAACCTTTGGATAAGATAAAACCGATGGCTTTGACTGAAATCAGTCTTCACCTTCGGCTTTTTTAGTTCAAGGTCACCTCTGAACAGTAACAGAAATAGAGAAGACTATACCATGCTAATGTGGATAACATTCCAAAAATCCAGCGAAAAAGTGGCTATTTATCAGCAAATAAAAATAGTTGTATGTTGTATGATCAAATAAAATTTATGAGAGCGTAAAAAATATTGTGTCCGAAGCTAAGATTAGATAACAAAAATCTGCTTCTTGGTAAGTATAAAATATGTATCCTATGTCCAACTATATGTTCATTTATAGGTTATCCATTTAATGGTTAATTATTCATGTTTATTTATTTTCAGGCACATCAAGTAAATATAGGCGCTGCCCACACCCGACCTCTGGAATAAATATGAGTTACACGTCAATAATTATAATACCGACGGAATTATGGTTACCGGTGCATAGGTTCAGATTATTGAACCTTACGCCGGTTACTTTTTCTGTTTATAGGTACTGAGCCAGTCGGTCATTAAACAGGAGTCCAAGTTGGCTTAATACCATATCTCAATTCCGGTAGCATTGTGTCCATTTTTTTATCACATTCATGGACGCAAAGTACAGCATTTTTTCAAGGGATGTGTCATTTGTAAAAGAACTTTTTGTCTTTGTAACTTTTCGAAACTGACGGTTCAGCCCCTCAATGATATTCGTAGTATTATACCGATTTCAGCGTAACACGATTTATGCCGATATTTTGGGGATATTCCGTATCTGTGCGGATTCCCAGAAAAATATCGGCATAGTTTTATCCTTCCATTACTTTTTTCTGCATAATCCTCCATGCTTAATTCAAAAAAGTAAAGAAACCAATGATAATGTATGATGAAATGAGACTTGTAGAGTTGATTTAGATAATTCTGGAGACGCTGGAACAAAAAAAATACAGCCAAAGAACCATCAAGAATTACCGTATCCGCTTCAAACATTTATTGCACATAGCGAAAGGAATGGGCACAGTCTACCCATCAGAGGAATTATTCAACAGCTTCCTGAATGAAGCCATAAATCCGGAATCCGGGAAATCAAATATCCTGAAGATGCGAACCTATAGCAGATGTATAAACTTGTTGACATCTGTTATGGAAAGTGGGGTTTAAGACTGTTCCCCAAAAAAGCAGGGAGATATTTCAGCGCCGGTAGATGAGCCAGAATTCTGTTTACTACTTGAAGATTTTTTACATCAGTTGACTAAAAAGGCCTGAATGATAACACTATCTGCAGATATAAACGCATAGTTTCTATTTTCTCATTTTCTGCCAGGAGAAAGGATACACTGACCTTGGCGATATCAAGACCAATGATGTCACTAAATTTATTATGTCTATCTATCGGAACGACTATTTCAAACCAACTACTATTACCAGTAAATTGTCTGGTTTCCGACAGTTTCTGTCTGCTCACGACCATACAAATCAGTTACTACTGGAACTGCCATCACGCCTCCCTAACGAGAGAAAGATCATTGAAGTTTATAATGAACAGGAACTCATAGCCATTAATAATACCCTATCCTCAGATTCCTTATCCGAAAGGGATATAGCCATATCTAAGCTGCTTATGGAGACCGGGCTGCGAGGTATCAATGTCTGTGAGCTGAAACTGACAGATATTTACTGGGACAAGGATATCATCAGTATTATTCAGGATAAAACGAAACAGCCACTGAATATCCCTCTTAGGAATTCATATGGTAATGCTATTGCAGATTCTGAACGAACGTCCCGACAATGATTCAGAGTACCTATTCTTAAGGAGCCTGGCACCATATGAAAAACTGGAAGGGACGGGTGCGGTATGGTATATTCCGATGCTGGTGGAAGCGAAGGCGGATATCCGTAAAGAAGGCAGAATGACCGGAAGTCTTTTTACCCGACACAACGCCGCTTCAACAGTGCTCCGGTCAGAAAGCGGGGTGTATGAGGATGGAGAATAAAAATCTAAGCCGGCAGGTGAAAGAGTTCCTAGCTTATAAACGGAGCAACGGTTGTATTTACACAGGAGGGGAATATCACCTAAAGTGGTATGTGGCATTTTCAGGATGCTTAAGCCCGCATGAATCTGTCCCTTCCAAAAGGACTGTAGAAGCTTTCATGGATATATAATAGATACGCAGGCTCACCCGGCAGCTTATATAATGCGGTCGCTGTTATACGTGAGTTTGGAAGGTATCTTTATGGTAGGGGATAATCTAACGTATACATAATCCCCGCAAAGAAGGTGCCGTTACCAACTCCTGTCCAGCCGTATTTTTCACGGCAGAGGAGGTATCTTCCTTCTTTGAAGCGTGTGATAACATAACTGAAGATATGCACTATAGGGGGAGGCATCTAGTCCTCCCCACCGTGTACAGGCCCTTTATTGCTGTGGACTGCGTTGTAAGGAAGTGCAGACCTTGAGCTGTAAAAATATCCACCTTAATAAAAGATATATAGATGTTATGCAATCGAAAGGCCCAAAGAGCCGCCGGATTTTTATATCAGAAGAGCTTGCGGATATTTTATGCAACATTCTTTCGATATGGGATATTTAAAACTTTTATAATGATTCTACTTTCTAAATTAGTATGATTAATAAGATAACATGAAAGTACATTCTGAATGTTTATTTATTATTGTAAAAGTAAAAAACAATTGCTATAATTTACCACTATAATTACATAATATACCAAAACGCATAAATTTATTGATTATTTCGCGTACCAGGCTCCACTGATACGCAGTTGAGGACCCACCTGTACGCACAATGAATCCATCTTCCTTTTGTGGTGGATTTTACAGAAGTTTGCTATATCCATAAAAAGGATGCTTCGTACCAATTCGTGGCCATGTCCTTGACTGATATAGCAAGCATCCGTGGGTAATCATTAAGAGGATAATGGAATAAAGTGTTACGCTCTGGTATCATTGGTGTAAATTGATGGTATCAAAATGTGTTGTAGATGGTATCCTTGGTGTGAAATAATCAATTTATTTATGGCTCGATACTATTTAGATTAAAACATTTCTACTTTCATAAATATTTTTATTTTTATTATTTACTTAGCTTAATAGCAATAATATCGATTATAATTTTAAGGAGTGAGAGAAGATGAGCCATATTAAAATTACATGGGATTTAAAAGATATTAGAAATGTTTTACTTGATTATTATGGAATTTCAGCTCAATACATTGAAACAGAAGAGTTAAGTGAAGGCGAGGATAATTTAAATATAAAAATAGTTTCAGATAAATATAGTTATGTACTTAGATGTTATAACTATACGACTGATAAAGAAATTGATTTTGAATTAGAATTAATAAATTATTTAATTAATAAAGGGTTTAATACAGCATCAATTATAAATAGTGTAAACAACGGTTTGTATTGCATATTCTGTGGTATAAAAGCTGCTCTATTTACATTTGAAGAAGGTAATCATATGAATAATGAATCATTAGAAGATGCTTTACTAGTTACTCAGCTTATAGCTAATTTACATAATACAGCTATAAATTTTTCTTCTGAAGTATATCGATCTCGAAATGATATGGATAGAATAAAAGCTATTTATAAGATTGATAAAACAAAAATAGTAGACTCGAAATATAATGAATTATTAATAAATATAGATAATTTTATTTATAGTTTTAAAAAAAGTTTAGAAAAAAATAATAAAAATTTAATTACAGGAGTAATTCATCATGATGCAAATAATACGAATGTACTATTCAATGAAATGACTAAAAACATAATATTATTAGATTTTGATGAATCACATATTACATATTTAATAAATGATATAGCGTCATTAATTCATAACTGGGCTATGGATGAGAATAACATGGAAATTAATTTAGATAGAGCTACGAAGATAATACAAACTTATAATTTATATCGTCCCCTTAGTAATACTGAAAAAAAAATGATTGGTGATTTTGTATTATTATTTCAACTTGCCGATGTTTGTGAATATGTCACTAGATCAATTATTCGGCATCCTGATAGGTTATATCCTGTAGAGAATTGTTATTCATATAAAGTTTATAAGAATTTGATAAAAGATCTGAAATGGCAGGAGATATTAAGTAATAGTATATAATTTTTTTGACGAAGGGTATAAAAATTAATGAAAGATGTAAAATGCTGCAGAATTATTAAGGAAATAGGTATCGAAAGAATTAAAAAAATGAAAATAAGTCCTATAGATAAGCCTGTATATATTGAAATATATAATAACAAGCTTATTATAATTGACGATGGTAAAAGTCAAAATTGGATTTTTGACATTCAAGAACAGAAACTAACAAGATTTCCTTTCATTAATATGAAATGTGATACAAACCGTATAAAATCAGCTCATAAAATGGGAAATAATGAGTTTCTAATTGTTTGTGGTAATCATCCTAGAGAAATTCTTTGTATTGATGACACAGGAAAAATAATAAAGAAATTGTTTGATTCTAATAAAATAAATGAGGTTCATTGGCCGAGCATGGCTATTACGTATAAAGACTATGTAATAATAGCTGATCAAGAATCCGTTATTGATGGTGAATATTTATCAGCGGGTATTGTAATTTTGCATAAGGACAAAGTTATATGGCAGTGGCGTCCTGGTAAAGAGATTTTAGGTGAAGCTACTTACATCGATGTACTACAGGGGAAAGAAATTATTATAACAGATACTATATTACATCAGGTATTATGTGTAGACATGGATAAAAATATTGTTTGGAGTTATGGAAATAGAGGAAGGCCTGGTTCGAACTTCGGATATTTGTCGGGTCCATTATGTGCAAGATGCTCATCAAGAAATACAGTATTAATATCTGATACAAGAAATAATAGAATATTAGAATTAAATCAAGAGGGACAGCTAATAGGAAGCATATTACCAATTTTAGATGAGGAAAGAGCTATGATAGGACCTTTTTGTTGTCCTGCTGTAATAGTAAGTCTTCCTAACGAAAATTTAATTGTAGCAGATACGGGTAATAATAGAGTGATTTGTGTTAGCAAAACAGGAGAGGTCATTTGGTATATAGGACAAAAAGAAGTTCCCCGAAGATTTCTATCCTTTCCTCGTTCAATTGAAAAGACAGATGATAACAAGTGGTTAGTGGCAGATACGAATAATAATAGAGTGATTGAAATTGATGCTAATAACAAAATTTATTGGTCATATGGTGATAAAGATGCTGTATTTAATGCTAAATTATACTGGCCTCGATGTGCTAGAATGGGAAACAATGAAGATATAATAATTGCAGATTCACTAAACAATAGAATTCTAGTTGTAGATAGATTAGGAAAAACTCTTTACGAGATAAGTAATATAATTAACCGCAATGGATGTACCATAAAATTGCTAGATGTTCACGATATTTATGTAACGAGTCATAATACATTGATAATAGTTGATAGTGAATCTGCATATGTAGCAGAAATTGATTATTCTGGGAGTATACATTGGTTAGTAAATCAAGATTCTAATGGAATAAAATTTAGAGATCCGCATCAGGTAAGTATGAATAAAGATAATACATTAACAGTGGTTGATAGTATTGGTATATGGATTCTTGAATTTAGAAGTGGAACAGTCCTAGGACGTATTACTGAACTTACTGATAAAGAGAATATGACAATAAAATTTTCATGTCCTAAAGCTATATGTGATACAGAAACAATTACTGTCTATTCAGATATATTTAGGATGGACTATAACCTTATAGTTTACGATAAAAATAAAAATTTGTTATTTCCAATTTATCAAGAATCATCTTCTAATGATGGTTATGTAAATCCAATATCTTCGTTTCATGATCCACGATTTATTGTTAAAAACAGTGAAAATAGTTATGTTATATCGGATTATTCAGCACATAGATTAGTTGTAATTGAGATAGTAATATAAATTTAATATAAATATTTAGGAGGATAATGATATGGACAAAAATGAAGTTTTAGCTTTTTATGGTGGAAATAAGAGTAGAGAACAACGTATAGTTCCTAGAACAGTAGCAAATGAGAAAACAAAAACAAAAATTATCGATATGTTAAATGCTGGTCAGTATTCAGATTGGTATGGTGGTAAAGCTACACATGAATTCGAGGAAAAGTTTGCAGAATGGAATAATGTGAAACATGCTATAGCAGTGAACTCTGGTACAGCAGCATTACATACAGCAGTAATTGCTGCTGGTATTGGACCAGGAGATGAAGTGATTTTACCAACAACAAGTTTTGTTACGGCAGCTTCAGCTATTTTATTGCAGAATGCAATACCTGTTGTATGTGATATTGAAAAAAATAGTTTAAACATTGATATAAATGATTTGAAAAAACGTATTGGTCCACGAACAAAAGCAATTATTGCTGTACATCTGTATGGTTATCCAACTGATATGGAGGCAATATGTCAAGTAGCGAAAGACCATAATCTTGTTGTTATTGAAGATTGTGGGCAGGCACATGGAGCTATGCTTAATGGAAACAAAGTAGGTACATTTGGATCAGTTGCATGTTTTAGTTTCGCAGCACCACGTAAAATACTTACTGTTGGAGAAGGAGGAATGGTAATTACCAATGATGATGTTATTGCTGATATTTGTCGCCAAGTTGTAAATAAAGGTAAAGAAAATGGCTGGTCAACACATAAGCGCATGGGATTTGGGTATATGATGTCAGAATTTGAATCTACTTTAGGTATACAAGGCATTGAAGATATTGAAAACGAAATTATGAGAAGAAGAAATGTTGCACATGTCTATGAAGAAGTATTGAGTGATTGTGGAATTGATGTTGGAATTGTTCCAGACAATATAAGACATATATATTTCAGAAAAGCATTGAAGTTACCATATGAACTTACTGCTTATAGAGACTGGTTTATCTATGCTGTTGAAGCAGAAAACATTAGTATTAAACCCCCACATGATTTATTACATCAAATAGAATGGCTGAAAAATAAAAATGCATATAATAATGAAATCTGCCCCTATAAGTGTAGTATGAGACAAGAGCTATTTACAGAATGGCCAGATAGTTTACCAGTAGCTGATGTAGAAATACCAAGAACTGTTGATTTGGAAACTGGCCCTTCGATGACAGTAGACGATGCTTATGTTTCTGCTAAAGGTATTTTAAAAGTATATAAATATTTAGAAAAAAATAATCAAAAGATTGAACCTCTAATTTTTAAATGATTTCATATTTACTGATAGTCAAAAAGTTTTGGTAATCTTCTGAAATATCAGGAATATCCTGTTTGTCTATTATAAATCGTATTATGCTTAACTTAGGCTTTTTTGCTATAATGCGAAAAAAATAAGCTACTTAAATAATATATTGCTGTTACCTCAGACACGATAGCTTTCAACGGTGTTCGTAGAAAGCGAATTGTTTTTGTCTTAATATCCTTGGGAAAAATGGATATCAAATGAAGCAGACCCATTGCAATGTGGAAATACATAACAAATACCTCAATGGATTTGACTATCATCTGGTTTTTCCCCTGTTACTGGGATTGCTTATATTTTTTTTAAAACTTTTGATTATGTAGTATTTAATTATATATATAAAGAAAGGATTGCAGAAGGAGGTGAATTATATGCCAGTCACACTAGAACAGCATTTAGATTTATTAAAAGTCAAAGAATTAAAATTTGAAAGTTATATCAATAATTGCAATGGAAAATTAGTCCAATTGGACAATATTCTTCCGGCTAGAAATATTAAGCGTGAAAAAGAGCGAATAACACAATATTTAGATAGCTTATGCGAAAATTATAAAAAAACTGTTGAAGAAATAGCTAAGCAACTACCTATTATGAATAGTGAGTGTAGATTATCAGTGTTAATTCCTGCTCGTTATGAGGTTAATACATTACCAATAATTTTAAATCTTTTATTGAATCAACACTTGAATAATTATCAACTATTATCACATGAAAAATATGAAGTGGTAATTATAAATAATTATTATGAAGATGAAATTATGGATGATTCAGAAGAGATTTTTAATTTATGGAAAAAAAGTAATTTTCCACGAAGCGAAAATTTTCATTTTATCACAAAGATATATACTAGAGATGAACAATATCCATTAACTATGACAAGACGATTTTTAGCCGACTCCACATTATTACGTGCAATACAACGGAAAGAATATAGTGAGCCTTTATATTTAGCACCAGAAGATGCTGATACTGTATGGATGGATTCATATCAAATAAAAATATGTATAGATACTTTGGATAGAAATCATGAGTTAGATGCAATTAGAGGACAGCAAGATAGATGCCCATGGGTATTGAGCCAGAATGATTTATTAATAACTATGCGTAGATCTTGGAATTTTACTGAAGCTTACTTAGCACGTCGTTCACTGTGGCCAGATCAAAATAGAAATTATAATTATAATTGGAATCGTATTGTAACTGGCGGTTGGAATACTGCATTCACTGCAGAAATCTATTCTCAAATTGGGGGATATACTCCTGAACGTTTTGTTGGTGAAGATGTTGATATTGGAGAAAAAATATCGTGTATTAGAGGAAGGTATGTAAATGATGAGTTTATACCGCAAGTGGCTACAATAGGCGCAATATGGACAAGATCTGAAGGATCTGCCCGTCGATGGACATTAAATGTCGCTCGGAATATTGACCCGTATAGTAGAAAAAATTCATATAATAATTTTTTCAATACTGAATATGAAAAGATTTATAAGAATGTAACGGAACAGGATATTTTAAAAGAAGCTGTATTTTGTTCAAGAATTAATAAAGAAAACGTAAATTTATTTGAAGAAGTTTTAGAAAAAGATTGGAAGTTCACAATGGAAATGCGAAAAATTGAAGAAGATGCATTAAAGCAATATAAAACAGTTCTTAGCTTTCTTGGATTTCAAGATGCAGATGTTAGTATAGACGGAGATAGATTAAAAATACATAATATTAATAATTATAAGCAGAAGTTGAATAGTTATCGATGTATGAATATGAGGGAGTTCCCTGGAGATGAGTTAGTAAATACGAAAAAAAGAGTTACATGGAAAAATTATAGTGAAAAGAGATTGGAGTTATAAATATGAGTAAACTAGCAGTACTTGGAGGAGAACCAAAACTGAACAAAAAAGAAATTAATTCTATGTGGCCGGTGTGGAATCAGTCTGATTTAAGTAACTTAAATCAGACATTGAACTCTGGAACTTGGTGCCGTTTGGGTTATGATAATTGGAATGATAGTACAACTGGAAGATTCGAACGAAAATTTGCTAATTTTACTGGTGGACATAATGTAATTACAGTATCTAATGGAACATTAGCTTTATTATTAGCGATGAAAGCGTTAGGGGTAAGACCAGGGGATGAAATTTTAGTATCATCAGCAACATTTATAGGAACAGTTACTCCAATTGCGACATTAGGTGCAGTTCCTGTTTTTGTGGATGTCAGCCCTAATTATATTAATATGGACCCAAAATGCTGTGAAGCGAGAGTAACTAGTAGAACCAAGGGTGTGGTTGTAGTACATTTAGCTGGTTTTCCAGCAGACATGGATGGGATTAATGAAGTATGTAAAAAGCATAATTTATTTCTTATTGAAGATTGTGCACAAGCAGTAGGAACTATGTGGAGAGGAAATCATGTAGGAACATTAGGAGATGTAGGTTGCTTCAGTTTTCAACAAGGTAAGATTTTGACTGCTGGTGAAGGTGGAGCGGTTATCGCTCAAAATGATGATATAGCAGGAGAATTATTTGCATTTCATAATTTTGAAAGTGTTGTTGGAGCACCAAATATAAAAAAACTCCAAATGAGTTTAAATATGAGGTTATCTGAGTGGCAAGGAAGTATTTTATTAGCACAGTTTGATCGACTTGAAGAACAACTTAAGCACAGAGAAGAAAATGTAAAAAAACTTCTTAGTTTATTAGATGAAGATGGTGCTATTATACCTATGAAATTGCCAGAACAGTGTAATAAACTTGGTTTTTTCTATTATCCATTCATTTATAATGATAAGAATATGTGTGGACTCTCAAGAGAAAATTTCTTTGATATAATTAATGCTGAAGGTATACATCTATGGGAAGGTCATACGGAACCCGTATACATGAGACCTACATTATTAAATAATCCTTGTGAGTACAAAAATGATGGATGCCCAGAGGCAGAATTATTATCTACTAAATCGGTTGTATTAGGTCATAAGTTTTTCTTAGGTCCGGAAGAGTGGATGGATAAATTTGCAGAAGCTTTGCGTGATATTAAGAAAAATATTACAACATTAAAATCAAAGTATGAGAATTAGTACTTTTGATTTTATTAACCGATTACAGTATAGATGCAAAATAGCGAAAGAGTGTTTTTGAAAGAATGATAATTTATTGAGAGGAGAAGTATGGTTAACTTTTGTTAATACATATGTATATAATATGAAAATTTTCTTGGCATACCCATTTACTGAATTAATTAATATCGAGTCAGGATTAGTAAATAAAAACGAAAAAGAATTTCTTATGAATTGTATAAAGATTCTTGGAGATAACAAATATTGTGTGTTTTCTGCACATAATCGTGAAGCTTATGGTGAGAATCTAATGAATGCGGATACAGCTACATCACTTGATTATAAAGAAATGTGCAATACAGATCTGGTAGTTGCATTTCCAGAAAAGTCTGGAGGCGTACATGTTGAATTAGGCTGGGCAGCTTCCAATAATAAACCAATTATACTTTTTATTAATAAGGAGTTTGACTATTCACCTATGATACAAGGATTACATAAAATTACAAAAATTAAATATGTAACATATGATCGAAAAAAAATGGAAAACGTACCTAATATTATGTTGGACGAAATAAAACAATTTGAAAGAGGTTTATTAACTTGAAAATCTATTTCTAGGAGGGCTAAATGAAAATTCTTTTAAATGCAGTACCATTTGGATATGGGCCAGTATCAAAAATTTTTAGTATTGCTCTAAAGTTAATTGAAGAAGGAAATAAATGTGTTTTTTGTGGCTGTGGTATTGCATATGAGTATATAAAAAGAGAAGAAATATGTGAAGTTGTTTATATTGATGTTAGAGAAGAAGAGGATAGAAATCATCTGAAAAATCTAGCAGATAATTTTGATTATATTTTAACTTCAATGAATCCAGATTTTGTTAAAGTAGTTCAAGGTAAAAAAATCGGTTATGTTGATTCTTTATTTTGGATGTGGGATGATTCTTATTTTGATGTAAATAAGGAATTAATAGATGTTGATAATTATTTTATTCAAAATACTTTTAATGCAAAAGAAAGATTATCTAAATTCAACATAAAAAATCCATATTTTGTAGGTAGCATTGTTAATACACTTGACCTAAAAAAACAATTTTCATCAAAAGTAGTCATCCACTATGGTGGAGTAGAAAATATTTATACACCCATAGAAAATATCACATATCCATTTAAAATGACAGAGTTCTTATATTCGTATAAACCATTATGGGAGGATTACGAATTAGTAGATGTTATCTGTAGTGAAAGGATATCAAATAAGTTATCAGAAAATATAAAAAACGAAGCGTGGAAATTTCATTCTAAAAGTCATAAAGAGTTTCTTAAATCAATTTGTGAGTGTGATATCTTAATAACTACACCAGGTTTGACTACTCTACTCGAAGCATATACATTGGGAATTCCAACAATATTTTTGCCTCCTCAAAATTATAGTCAATATTTAATTTTAAAGGGTCTTGAGAATTCTGGCTATCCATTTGAACTCCTAAACTTGCCTTATATTATAGAGGATTTTTATATTGCAAATAATATTACAGAAGAAGATGCAGTTAACTATATTTCAAAAAAATTAAAGGAATTTTTTCAAAATAAGCAAAGTATTTATATGTTATGCGATAAACTTTTCATACAAATCAAGAGAAAAGAAAATAGAGAATTAATACTAGAATTTGAAAAAAAATTTATAAATATGATTGGAACTGATGGGATAGAAAATATTTGTAATATAATTAATGAAAATAATTAATATCCAAGAATTGGGTGATCTTATGAAAGAATGTATAGATTTGCATATACATACAGATATTTCAGATGGTTTTCTTAAACCTAATGAGATTGTAAATTTAATGAAAGAGAATGATATAAAGATAGCCTCAATTACTGATCATGATTCAGTTGATGGATATCTGCAAGTAAAGGATATCATTGATGGCTCTTTTAGATTGATTCCAGGTATTGAGATAAGTACATTATGGGAAAATGATTTAGAATTGCATATTTTGGGCTATGGTATTGACGTTAAAAATAAGGATTTTAGACAATACTTAAATATTGTGAAAGAAAAAAAAATACAAGGAGTATGCAGTATATATAAAAAATTGCAGATATTAAATATTCCATTAGAAATACAAGAAATAAGCAAAAATATGTCATATGACAACATGGAAGCACTAATAAAACATAAATATCCAAATTCTAATCAAACATTTTATAATTTCTATTATGAAAATTATTATTGTTTTCATATAAAACCATTTATTAGTACGTATGAGGCTTTAAATATTATTAGAAATGCTTCAGGATATCCAATCATAGCTCATCTCGGTAGAGCAGATAAAACTGAAATAGAAAAAATAAAAATATTAGAACTGTTAATTGCAGCTGGCATCAAAGGCATAGAGTGCTATCATCCAAGTCATTCAGAACAATTCAAAAATATATTAATAGATATAGCACAAACTAATAAGTTATTTATAACTCAAGGTAGTGATTTTCATGGAAGAAAAAATGAGTATACTCAAATTGCTCAAAATTTATCTGAAGATATTAATAAGAATTCTTTATGTATATGTAATTATATATAACATGCTATATTTATAATCTAAGTTATGAAAGTCAGCAATCTGATGAAATGTCAAGATAGTAATTTAAAAGATTTTCATGGAATTGTTGAAAGAAGAGTTCACTTAATAAACCTTTATATTTTAGTAAAAAAGTAAATGTTAAAATGAGCTTATAAAGCAGGAGTACTTTCTACTCCCCGTGAAACAAAAAGTTGGTTTTAGCTAACAATCCAAAAACCAAACGGATAAATTTCCATGATGTAAGTACGAGTGCTCTTTTATGCTGATGAGATTTTTACTTCATCATATTTCTTCTGGTAGAAAGCTTTGTATGCAAGAAGATGATTATTACATTTCCTGTTGCTTCAACCAGATAGTAACGGAAAAATTTATTGCGTGCTTTACTCATCCTTGTATCTTCGGATTCAAAATACCTGACTGGTTTTCTATCCAGACAATGCCTGCATATTTAGTAAGAGCATCATGATTAGGAAAAGCTTTAATGCTTCCAATCTCAAACAGAATACTCGTAGCATATACAGGACCGATTCCAGGAGTGGACAATAAGCACGGGTATTCGCAAATATTTAATCCATTTACTGTTTTTTTCGATTGCTCTATCAATGGATTGGATTTCCTGCTCAAAAGCTTTTAAACAGTTAAAAAAGAGATGCTCCTGCAATGGTTTATGATTAATACAGGCATTTCTCTAATGGGTAAGAATTGCAGGCAGCTGCCTGAAGAAAAGAAATGACTTCTTCTCGGTATGAAAAACGATTTTACCTTTATTGCATATAAAATCATGGATAGTCAGCCTTTCTAAGCATTACAAACTCGCTGAACTTAAGAAATACAGTGGAGAGCATATAAGTCTTTCACGAGCCAGACACTCCACCAGATTCAGACGATGTCTTTTTTAAGTCTTTGCAAGGCCAGATACTGTGAGCCGCGCCATGGTTCGTGCGTAATGCACCTTACACGAGTAAAGTCAGCAATTACAAAAGCATCAATGGGATCTTTCTTTCCCAAGCCAATGAAAGATTTTCTGTAGTTGTCAACTCTCTTTAGATTTAGGCAATAAACATAAGTAATGTATGCAGCCCAAAAAACACTGGAAGAAAGTTAGCAATATATATATACCATAAAAGGAAGTAGATTCAATGGCAATTATAACACGGTTAAAAATGTTGTCAGACAGAAGATTGAAAAGTTTGTCGGCAATCTCCTCCACGCCGGACTGGGCATTTGGAACGGCAAATTAATGATGCTTCTTCTGTTCAAAGTAAAACACAGACAACATTTTCACGAGCAGATACATCGATACCCATAAATAAAGTAGATAAGTAATCTGATTTCTTCACGATATTACCGCCTTTGGAATAAGAAAATGAGGAAATTAGAATAGGGATATACTAATCAAAAGTACTGAATGAAACCTCGCATAATTAGCATTCATCCAGAGGCAATAGTATAATGCTTTGCATGGAAAATAAGAACTAACCTTTGCTAATTACCTATTAAGGGTATTTTAGCATTAGGATACTCCTATTAAAAGTAACTATTAACTGAGCAAAAATAAGTTTCATGGGCTAGCTGCTAGCTACGAAACTTATTATACGAGGAAAATCAATATGAAAAAGGCACCACTTAAGTATAATTTGTTTACTTTACTTGCCTATAAATGTAAGCTAAATTTTTTTGATTTTGTATTATGGGGGTTAATAATAATATTAAGTGGATTCATTAATCCACTGAGCCTATTATTTAAGCAAAATTTCATTGATGGTGCTATTAATTCATATAATACCAATTCAGGGTTTAAACAAATGGTATCATATATAATTCCTATTTTATGTATTTACTTCTATTATTTTATAAATACACCAATAAAAGAATTGCTAAATAATAAAATAGAAAGAAAATTACGTGAAAATCTAACATTTGATATGAATTCCAAAAAGTCAAGAATTAAATATGAATACATAGAAAATAGTAAAGCAAGTAATCTTATTGATAGAGTATTAAATGAACCTGAAAAAAGGATTTTAGAATATTACCAGAGTATTTTTACTCTTGTAGCTGGTTTTGTCAGTATTACAGGTACGATTATAATTATTAGTATGGTAGACTGGTGGATATGTATTTGTTTATTATTAGTAGCTTTACCGTCATATTATCTGGCTTATAATGGTGGAAAAAAAGAATATAGTTCAACAAAAGATATTTCTGAGATAAAACGTTATTGTGATTACTTAGCAGGCATTCCATTAGAACGTGAAAATGCTCATGAAAGGGAACTTTTTGGATTTGTTGATTATATAAATAAACAGTGGGAATATAATTTGAGATTTTATAAGAAGAAACTTTTGGATACTCAATTAAAAGTACAAACAATTATTACTACTAGTGGTGTAGCATCTAATATATTTATTGGTTTAGTATTCTTTTTACTTTTAATACCACTTAAACAAAAGGTTATAACAATTGGCTTTTATATATCAGCTTCCGCTACCTTATTATATATGAATAACTATATTAGTAAAGATATAATAGGTACTATTAAGCAGTTAACTAAAGATAAATTATTTTTTTCCGAGATAAATAGTTTTTATCAAATGGAAGAAACACCAGATGTATTTGAAAATAAAATAGAACCTAGGTCATTTGAAACTATTGAATTTAAAAATGTATATTTTAAATATCCTGGAAGTGAAGAATATATTTTAAAAGATTTCAATTTAACAATACATTCTGGATTACATTATGCAATAGTAGGATATAATGGTGCTGGAAAATCAACATTAATAAAAATATTATTGGGCTTGTATAAAGTTGATGCTGGAGATGTATTAATTAATAATATATCAATAAATAAAATGAAACAAAGTGAAATTAATGGTTTTTTTTCAGTAGTGTTTCAAGATTTTGCAAAATATTACGTATCTATACGAGATAACATTGCAATAGGGAATATGAATAAATTTAATAATGATATTAAAATTTTTGAAGCCTCCAATATGGGTGGAAGTAATGAATTCGTATCCAAATTAGATAACAAGTTTGATACTGTTTTAGGTAAGATATATGAAGGCGGTATTGATATAAGCGGTGGGCAATGGCAAAAAATAGCATATTCTAGGTCTTTTATGTCATCCGCACCTGTAAAAATATTAGACGAACCAACAGCATCATTAGATCCAATCTCTGAAAGTAAATTATATAGAGAATACGCAGCATTATCCAAAAAGCAAACTACGATATTTATAACCCATAGATTAGCTTCGACATCATTAGCAGATAAAATTGTTGTAATTAATAATTGTACCGTTGAAGAAATGGGGAATCATGAAGAATTAATAAAAATGGATAGACTTTATTCGAAAATGTTTGAGACTCAGAAAAAATGGTATAGCGAGGAGTATAATATGAATGAGTATTACTAAAAAGAAAAAGCAATATAATTTTTTTAACATTCTTATCAAAACTATAGGTATTTTCGTTAAGGTAAACCCAAGATATTTTTGCATATTTCTATTAATGAATATAATAGCAGGTTTAATTCAACCTTTTTTACTCATTATCCAACAAAATATTTTTGAGCAAGCTTATCAATATTCGTTAAATAATATTTCAATTCACATATTTATAATCTTTGTAATTACTTATATTTTGCTAAAAATAGTAATTCACTACTTAGATGGATTTGATGATCTATTAGTTTCATATGCTTATGTTGATTGTGAAGCAGCTATGACTAAAAATCTGAATAGTAAACTAGCTAATATTGCATTGGATAAATTTGAAGACGTAGAATTGTATAAAAACATATTAAAAGCAAGAAATGCTATTGATACAACAACAAAAACACAATTTTATATAATGAGTGGAATAATATACCAAATTTTTACATTAGCAGGGTATTTCAGTTATTTGCTTGTATTAAATCCGCAATTATTAATAATAGTTGCATTAATATGTATTCCAATAATTCTGTCTTTTATATTAAAAGGAAAACATTATTATAAACTTCAAAATGCCAATATTATTAATTTACGTAAAATGAAGTATTTTAGTTCATGCATGAATGGAAAAGAATATTTAAAAGAAACAAGAATATTAGGTGCTCTAGGATATTTTGCTAACCTTTTTAAAGAAAGTATCATTGAACTAAATAAAAATGAAAAAAAGACTTCAAAAAGAATTTTTAATATCGATGTTACGTTAGCTATATTTTCATTTTTTAGTATTGGTAGTTGTTTCATTTTAGCAGCATACTATTTATTTACTCAACAAATATCAGTTGGTGCTTTTGCATCTGTTTTAGTAGCTATTGATGATCTATACTTCTATATTTATGGTACATTTTATATTATAGGAAATGCAATAAAAAGTGCACCTCAATCAAGAAATTATTTTGAGTTCATTGATAATATTGATAATAAAATAGGTAATGATAATAAAATTACGCTAAATAAAGAAATTGAATTAAAAAATGTGTCTTATTCATACCCATCAAGTAACATTCCTGTTATTAACAATATAAACTTAAAGATTAAAAGAGGAGAAAAAATAGCTATTGTTGGAGTAAATGGAGCTGGTAAAACAACATTAGTTAAATTAATATGTGGACTTTATAGAGGATCGGGCGAAGTCTTATATGATGGTATTCCAATAAATGGCGTTAATAAACGTAATGTTTATAGTAACATATCAGCAGTATTTCAGGATTTTGGAAAGTATAAGTTAACTTTAAAAGAAAATGTTGCTATTAGTGATTGTAAAAATATAGACGATGATAAAAAGTTCAATGAAGCAATCATAAATTCACAATTTGAGGAAGAATTTATTATAGAAAACCAAGATAGAATTATTGGTAATGAATTTGGTGGTATTGAGTTAAGTGGTGGACAATGGCAAAAACTTGCTATAGCAAGAGGATTTTTCCGAAAATATGAATTAATAGTTTTGGATGAACCAACATCAGCAATTGATCCAATCCTTGAAAATGATTTGTATAAAAAGTTTAAAAATATTATGCAAAATAAAACCGGAATTATAGTGACTCATAGACTTGGATCAGCTAAAATAGCTGATCGAATCCTTGTATTAGATAAAGGAAGAATAATTGAGGATGGAACTCACGAAGAACTTATGGCAAATAATGGATTATATACTGAAATGTATAAATCACAGGCTGCTTGGTATAATAGGTGAGCATATTTCAAAGGAGGAAACCAAAGGATGGATAAATTAGCTCAATCACCAGTTTTAGCTTATATTAGAATATTGGAATCATGTAACGCTGGTTGTATGATGTGTAAATTTGCAAGAAGTAAAAATAAGAATGTAGTTACTTTTGATAACTTTAAAAAAATAGTAAATGATTTAGTACAAATCGGTGTAAAGGAAATTAGATTAACAGGGGGAGAACCAACAATTCATAAAGATATAATTCCAATGATTAAATATATTAAATCATTGGGCTTGAAAACAAGCTTAATTACAAATGGGTTAACTTTGCCTTTATTAGCAAAACAATACGAAGAAGCAGGATTGGATAAAATTATTTGTTCACTGGATTCTCCATATGTAGAGATACATAATGAACTTCGTGGTAAAGATAAAATGTTTGAAAATGCAACTTTAGGGCTAAATTTGATTAATCAATATAATAATGCCAGTATTTATAAAATAGATATATCTATTAATACAGTTATATCAAATAAAACTTTTAAAAGCTTATTGGATTTTATACCATTGTTAAAAAAATTAGGTGTAAATTCATGGTCACTAATTCAAATTAAAGATAATAAAGATCTGGAATTATCAGCAAAAGAAATTATAGAATATGAAGGAATTGCAAATACTTTACAAAAAAGATTAGCTGAAACAAAAATAAAATTAAGGACTAATTGTACGAATATTTTCTGTAAAAAAATTAATTATGATTTTGATAATATATGCTTTTACCCACTCTGTGTTATTTATATTGATGCTATAAATAACACAGCTATTCCCTGCAATTGTCTTATACATCGACAAAATGATTTGTTATTATCAAAAATAATTGAGAAGGGAATAGATAAGATTTGGAATGAACCTAAATATGTTGAAAAACGTATTGCTTTCACGAAAGTTGCAACTAAAACTTGTATAGGATGTGATCCTTCCAATTTATTTTCAAATCAAAATATCATTAATAAATTAAAAATAACTAATAATGAAGATTTAAGAGAGATGATTTTGAATGAAATTAGATAAACAAAATTAATGATGAGGTATAGTATGTTAGATAAGTTAATATTGCAATTAGTTAGCTGCACAGATATTAGTAATGAAGATTTTGAAAAATTAACAAACTTCGATTTACGAGATGATGAGTTAGCTTCATTAATGGAAAAGCATAAGGTTCAATATTTGCTGTTCCTACACTTATTAAAACATCATGGATTTTACAAAATTAAATATAAAGTAGGAGAAAAATGGGGAATTCAATTATGTTATTTGCAGAACAAGTATAATGAATATATAAACAACCTAAAAATTATAATTGAGTATTTAAACAATAATAATATACCTTATGTAATTTTAAAAGGATTTAGTATAATTGATAAATTGTATAAAAGGGAAAATATTATATATAGAGATTTCATTGACATAGACATCTTAATAGAAAGAAAAAATGTTAGTACAGTAAATGAAATATTATTAAAATGTGGTTTTATTCAAGGGTATGTTAATGAAGATAACGAAATCGAAGAAGCGGATCGAAAAAGTAAACTAAGTTGGAGCCTTTTTTCCCATCAAGAATATGAATATATAAAATTTTCTAATACAGGATACATATCCCCCTTTAACCGTATCTATATAGATATAAATACAACTATTTTTGAGGGTGGAGAATATAAGCCACAAATTAGTACTGAGGAATTAATTAATCATACAATTACACAAGAAATTGGTAATGGTCTATTTATAAAATGTTTAGAATATGAATATGAAATCATACAACTCTGCTATCATTTTTATAAAGATACAATATATGAAGTAAAAATAAAAGACCAAGAAAATTTTTGTATGCTTAAGTTGTGTGATATAAGAGAATATATTATAAAATATTTATTCGATATTAATTGGAATAAGTTTGTAGATATAATTAATAACGCAAAAATAGAAGTTCAAATCTTTAATACATTGTATACTGTGCGGAGTGTTTTCGGGGATCTCGGTATTGATTATGTAATGGATAAATTAAAACCTAGTGATAGTGAAATCATTACTAGTACCATTGATAATGAGTGGTATAAAAAATTATAAGTAAATGAGTATATTAAAACGAGATGGGGCATATTTGAACATGGAGCTTAACAGTAACAACCATAAATTTGCTTTATTGTTCCTTACTTAGATAGGGGATCGCTTTGCTAATGATAGCAGCTTTAACGGAGCCTTTACTAGCCATGATAAAATAATTTTACAAGAGATAAGACTAAAGTCAAACTAGTACATGAGTTTGCGAAGTAGATCTTGCTACTGGATCGGTGCTCCAATTACCATAGGGTATTCAAAGAATACAACAAACTAAAAATAGTTTGCTTACCAAGGCAATTCAACAATGTTTTAAGTAGAACAAAAAACGCATTAGTAAAATGAAGTGGATGATATCAAAAAAGTTTTTTATCATAATAAGGGATATTTTATGGAATATATGATATGTGAAATATATTATAACAGTGGAATTTCTCTATATATGGAAATCATGCTTCTGCAGATTCAAATAATCGTAGACAGCAAGGGCGGTAGTACTGAAGGTATCTGAAAATAACATCTCCTGTGTCATGGTTGAATACTTCTTGAACAACACATTCATAAACTGCTGCTTTTCTTTGATGAGGTTGCAGACGGCAAAGTATCGTGCTCTTGTAAGGTTCTGTAGAGCTTTGTAGTGATAATCTCCTATTTATACCTCTTTGCTGATTCTTCCAAAACGCAGGCAGTCAGCAATGTCATAAGAGTCCACATAATCATTCTTTGGCAGGTCATTATAAGCATCTTTAAACTTTTGGACCTGCTTGGGATTTGAGGACATGAATCTTTCTGTTAAAGAATGCAAGAGAAGCATCTTCCCTTAGAAAAACACGAGATTGTCACCATAGACAGATGCTGATTCGAGACCTATGAGGCGGTGTTAAGGGATTGAGAATTTAAAGCAGAGCAGTCTTTTTACCAACTGAACAGAACCATCCTGTGAGTTAGCAACTGAAAAGCTACTGTGTTTGTTACCATTAAGCAGCATAAGATAAACGACATTGGATTTGCTGCTTACATCAATTCCAACGTAAAGTGGGTTCATAAAATCACCTTCTTTTGTAATAAAATTTGAGTGTTCAATCGCTTGGTAAACCCCATGATCATGGAGTATCGACACCCTCGCATATAAGAATCCAGCTTAAGATGGACAGATGCGAAACCACACTGCCAGATGGTCGTCCATGTACTTAAGCAAACAACCAGCCGGTTTGAAGCTAACTTCCATGTCAGGGGAACAGACTTATTATGAAGCAATCATTACTGGTTCAACAGGAGAAAAAAGAACTATTACCTGATTGACACTAAAACAATTATATCATGGGCTTAACTAAGCATATTGAACAAAATTTATTAAGTTATAAAGATACATTATGTATCTTAAAAAATATTATACGAGGAGAGATAGAGATGTACAATTTAGTTAAAGTGGGCATTATTGGGATGGGTGGTATTGCCGAGTCATATATTAGGAATTTAATACAAATGGAAAATGTTGAAATTGTTTCAGCAGCGGATATTTGTTTTCAAAAAGCTAAAAACTTAGTTAATAAGTACAATCTTAATTATGTTAAACTTTATGAAGACTATAAGAAAATGATTGACGAAGTAAAGATCGATCTTGTTTGTATATGTACATATAATACCCAGCATGCTGAATGCGCAATTTATGCATTGAATAAAAAACTCAATGTATTACTTGAAAAACCTATGTGCGTTACTACAAACGAAGCAATAGATATTATAAAAGCAGAGAAAAAATCTGGAAAATTATTTGCTGTTGGAATGCAACCGCGTTTTGATGAAAACATGAAAATGATTAAGAAAGTAATAGAATCAGGCGAGTTGGGAAAAGTATATTACATTCAAACTGGTGGTGGTTGTCGTAGAGATATACCAAATGGTACATTCATTGATAAAAAAACAGCAGGTATAGGTGTGACGGGAGATCTTGGCTGTTATCCCTTGGATATGGTACTTCATGCCATTAATTATCCAAAACCTTTGACTGTTTCAGGGTTTAAATCTAGTTATTTTGGAACTAATAAGATATATAATAATCTCAATGATGCACTACGATTTAATGTTGAGGATTTCTCGGCAGCATTTATACGCTTAGAAGGTGATATTGTTATAGATTTTAGAATTTCTTGGGCAATGCATATGGATTCAATGGGAGATACAATAATTCTTGGTACAAAAGGCGGATTAAGAATTCCATCCACAAAATGCTGGAACGGTTCAATAAGTGGTCCATTAAAAATATATAAAGATAAAGAAGGACAACAAATCGAGGTTGAAGTACCAATGTGTGTGAAGGATAATGTTCGATTGAGTTATAAAAAAATTAAAGCAGTAGTAGAAGCAATACGAAACTCAGATTCCTCACCTATTCCTTCATATGAAATGTTATATAATCAAGTAATAATAGATAATATAATAAAATCCGCTGAACAAGGAAGTGAAGTGAAAATAGATTTTTCTGAAATTAATGAATTAGTAAATTCTTAAAATATGTATTGCAAATATATATTTTATAGAGAGGAAACTATATGGCCTTATTTGCCAAAAATCAAAAATACAATAAGCAAAATTATCGGTAAGAAAACCCATATATTGTTATTGGACGAGCCTACAAATCATTTAGATATAAATGATTTGGAATGGCTGGAAAACTTTTTGATTAATTATGATGGCACTATTTTGGTAATATCACATGAGAGTTATTTCTTAGATAAAGTAACTACCAGAACTCTTGAAATGGGATACTAAAAGTAAAAACAACAAAGAGAAGGGAGAAAAAATATTAGAATGGCTGAGAGTAAGACGAAAATGATTAAAAGATTGGAAAATGCTTTAGTTAAACCAGAGAAAAATTATTACCAAGTGAAAATTTAAGTAGTCGAGCACTTATTGGTAGCAGATTTATGTTTTTCTTTTAGTCAAGCTCCTATTACTAAAAATATTAATATAGAAATAAGAGGTGGAGAACATGTTTTTTTAATTGGACCAAATGGTTGTGGGAAGACAAGTTTCTTTAAAATATTAGTAAATGAGTTTACACCTAATAGTGGAGAGTTTCATTTTGGACCAGGTGTTAAACTAGGATATTATAGCCAGATTCTATCTGGTTTAAATTCAACAAAATTTATTGTAAATGAAATAAGAGATAGGATAGCCATTGATGTCTCAGACAGAAGTTCGAAAAGTATTAGCAAATATTCAATTTAGAGGAGATTCAGTTTACAAACAAATAAATAAACTAAGTGGTGGTGAAAAAACAAGAATTCAATTAATGCTATTAATGCTATCAAACGCTAATTTTTTACTTCTTGATGAACCTTCCAATCACTTAGATATAATTTCCAGAGAGGCTCTGGAAATTATTTTAAACAATTTTAAAGGAACATTATTTATTATATCTCATGACCGATATTTGATAAATAAGTTAGCAGATCATATTTTATATTTGAATGAAGGTGGGTTACAAGAGGTAAAGGGTAATTACAATACATTTTTGCAAACAATAAAATGAAAAGCATATAAAGAATATATTAGAAAATTATATTAATACTCATCAAAAGTAGAAAAAGTATCTAATATTAAAATCAAAATTTGTAATACCTGTAATTATAATATAAGTAGGTTACTATTTCTCATATTAATAAATAAGATAGAAAATAATTTCCACCGTTTTTAAGTATTAGTTTTTTCATAATTTTAGGAGTGTGAATAGATGAAAAATGAGTATAAAATTGCAGTTGCTGGAATTGGTTATGTAGGACTAGCAAATGCTATATTATTGGCACAATATCATAAAGTTATAGCTGTTGATATTAATGAATCTAAAGTAAATATGATTAATCAAAGAAAATCACCAATAGTTGATTACGAAATAGAGCAGTACCTTGAAAATCATACATTAAATCTTGTAGCTACTAAGGATTCTATAGTAGCTTATAAGGATGTAGATTATGTAATTATTGCTACCCCAACGAATTTTAGTTCAGAGCTGAATTGTTTTGATACAACTTCTATAGAAAAAGTGATTGATTTAGTTATAAAAACTAATCCAGAGGCTACCATTATAATTAAATCTACTGTTCCAATTGGGTATACTGAGTCTATATGTAAAAGATTTAACAGTAATAATATCATTTTTTCTCCGGAATTTTTAAGAGAAGGACATGCCCTTTATGATAATCTTTACCCAAGTCGTATTATAATGGGGGGGTGCTGGATAGATAGTAATTTAAAAGAGAATGCGTATAATTTTACTAAAATATATAAATATTGTACCATTAAAAAAAATATTCCTATACTTTATGTAAATCCATCTGAAGCCGAAGCTATTAAACTTTTTGCAAATACATATCTTGCACTTAGAGTGTCATTTTACAATGAACTAGATACATATGCCGAAATGAAAAATTTGAATACAAAACAGATTATTAGAGGAATGGGTCTGGATCCTAGAATTGGTGAACATTATAATAATCCAAGTTTTGGATATGGAGGATATTGCCTACCGAAAGATACGAAACAGCTTCTTGCAAATTACGATGGAGTCCCAGAGAATTTAATTAAAGCAATTGTACAATCAAATTATACCAGAAAAAAGTTTATTTCAGAAAAAATCCTTAAACTATCTCATTTTTCAATAAATAGTAAAGATAAAGATTTTGGGAATGCTAAACCAGTGATAGGTTTTTATAGATTGATTATGAAAGCAAATTCTGACAACTTTCGCGAAAGTAGTGTCATTGATATTATTGAGAGTATAGAGAGGCAAGTAGATATTGTAATTTATGAACCAGAATGTAAAGATAAAATGTTTCATGGAAATAAGGTAATAAATAATCTTGTCAAATTTAAATCAATGTCTAACTTGATTGTAGCTAATAGATATTCTAAAGAGTTAGAGGATGTTTGGGAAAAATTATATACCAGAGATATTTATATAAGTGATTTGGATGACGAGCAGATGGAATGATTCAATTGAAATAATTGTGAGAATTTTATAAATTCTTTCGTTTAAGGTTTATTATATAGGCTTGATATATAAACCTTTATCTTTAGTGCTCATTTTGTGTAATTAATATTAAATAGAAAATTGGGGGGGGATATGAAAAAAATACTTGAGATTAATGAAAATCCTATCTTAACTACTTATCCAGAATTTGGCGTTATGTTTTCGGTGATTGATTTAAATAATCCTAAAAGTTGGGATTGGATTTATAGCAGTTTCATACAGATTTATTCTATAGAATATTATAAATATATGACTCATAAAGGTGAAGTTTACGATTATATAGGAAGCATTAGTTCATATCGAGAACATTTGGAATTGGGGAGATATTCTAATAATATGCCGGCTCCTACGTTGAAATATTTACATATAGATCAAGAATTTTTAAAGAACAAAAATAATTATAATATAATAGAAACAATAATACAAGCTATAAATCAAGGATTATATATATCATTATATTTAGATTGGTATTACTTGCCCAAGTCACCTTGTTATCAATATAAGCATAACCCTCATCTGACATTAATATATGGATATGATTTAGAAAAAAGAATTTTTTATGCAAGGGATAATTTGGATAATGGAAGATATATATCGGAAGAAATTTTTTTTGAGGATTTTTTGAAATCATATAATATTCAAGTAACTTGTGTGTCTGTAAACAATGAAAATCAACAAAATATTACTTTTATAAAAAGAGTTGAAGCACCAAGTTATCAATTCAATATTCAATATACATTAGAAGAATTGTTATTTTATGTTAATAGTTATAATTCAAATAAAAAAAATATATCCAATAACTCAGAAAATATGGCTAAACATTTTTCTAAACATTTTAGTTTTTATTATAATTGTAAATTACAGTATTATAACATAGGGTTTTATGAGAATTTATTAAATAACTTATTATTTATTAAAGATGCTGATGAACTTGATATACGAACTTATCATTTGTTATATGAACACAAAAAGTTAATGCTTAATCGAGTTAAATATTTAATAGATAAAGAATTTATACCTTCTCATACAATTATCATTGATTTATTTGAAAATAACTTAAAGCTAGCAAGAATTATATTATCAGTTGCACTAAAATTAATTATCTCGAAAAATATAAATAAATCAAAAAAATCTCTTGAGGAATACATCAACATATTACAACAAAACGAGATCAAGAGCATGAATATACTAATTAATGAAATAAATAGCAATCTTTGAATAATGTATATTCTGATTGAATAGTGCGTGCTTTCTGATAAATCAGAGCACCCATTTCCAATAAATTAAAGCAGGTGTTTCTACTGCTCAGTGCAATGCCCATAATGAGTAAATACACATGATTTGTGTGTAAATTCATTATAGGAGGTCGATAACCATGGTTGATTATCAAGAAATCATCAGACTACATAGTCTGAATTTAGCAACGCAGGTATTGCTAACAGTATCAGTTGCTCACGTAACACAGTTTCTGACGTTTTAAAATTTACAGAAACGCATAACCTAGACTGGCCAATTCCAGAGGCACTGACAAACAGGGATATTGAAATACTATTTTATCCTGATCGTGCCACAAGAGAAAGAAGAAAACATCCTGATTATGAGTACGTGTATAAGGAACTTGCCAAAACAGGCGTAACGCTATCACTTCTTTGGGCAGAATACTGTACCAAATGTGAATTGGAGAACACGATTCCTTACCAGCATGCACAATTCAATGAGAAGTATCACGCATTTGCTGCAGCTAAGAAGGCTACTCTTCGTATCAATCGTAAGCCTGGAAAGATCATGGAGGTCGATTGGGTTGGAAATACTTTATCTGTTTTTGATGTTGCTGCTGGCTGCAATGTAAATGCCTATGTGTTTGTAGCTTGTCTTCCATGCAGTATGTATAGATATGCTGGAACATTTCCTGACATGAAATCCAACCATTGGATCACAGCACGTGTACATGCTTATACCCACTTTGGGGGTTGTTACGCGTATTTTAGTTCTTGATAACCTAAAAACCGGTGTAATCAAGAATACTCGAACGGAACTTATTTTGAACCGTTCTTATTATGAAATGGCTGAACATTATGGGGCAGCCATTATTCCAGCAAGGCCTATAAAACCGAAAGACAAGCCTACTGCTGAAGGAACAGTAAAAAGTGATAGAGACATGGATTCTTGCTGCTCTTCGTAACCGTAAATTCTTCTCATTAGAAGATCTTAAAAAAGCGATTATTGAAAAACTAGAAGAATTTAATACAAAACCATTTCAAAAAAGCAAAGGGAGCAGGCTTACCGCATTTGTTGAATAAGAAAAAGAATTCCTCATGCTGTTACCTGCTTCCCCAAATGAAACGGCCCTCTGGTCAACTGCCACCATACAACCTGATTATCTCACAACTGTCGGGGATTGTAAGTATTCTGGTTCTTATGAATTTATTGGTAAGAAAGTTGATATTCGTACTATAGATAATTGTATAGAAGTCTTCTTTCATAACAACCGTATCGCATCACATGTTTGAAAGATTTATTCTTTAGCTCCATGTTATCTACCGGAGCACATGCCTGAAAATCATAGGAAGTATCTTGAATACAGTACAGATTCTTTCCTTGAATGGGCAGAAAGTGTTGGAGGTACACACGATAAACGTAAAAGTACCAAACTTCAAAAAATAATCCATGATGCAGGATTTTGCTATCCCAATGCCTGTGTAGAAGACATTAAATATCACGCTGACAGAAATCTGGACAAACCCCAGATGCTTGAGTTTTCAACCTGCCGATATATCGCAGACAGCCATCACATCATTCTGAAAGGAGCCTCTGGAAATGGAAAACTTACATTGCTTGTGCCTTAGGTATTGCAGCATGTAAAAACTTTATAAAAGTAAGCTATGCGCGGTTGCCGGATACTCTAAACAAACTGACGGTTGCTCATGGAGAGGGTACTTTTGAGAAAGTCATTAAATCTTATTAGAAAGTGAATCTTCTGATCATAGATGAATTTCTCCTCACACCATTGGCAAGTGATCAGGAACGAGAACTACTGGAGATTATTGAATCCAGAAGTGTAAAGGACTCTATTATCTTCTGCACACAATTTGAACCAAGCGAATGGTATACACACAATGGCAACGAAAGCGATGCAACTGTATGTGAAGCCATCATTGACCGAATCATACACAATTCTTACGAAGTGATGATTGATGATCTCTTATCTATGCGAGAGTGACATGGGCTTAAAGATATCAAAGTACACTATTTCAAGATCAATCTGCCTACCGGAAGGGTGTACCTCAATTACTGGTCAGATGGATCAATTAGTACAGGAATATTCAAAAGCTAAGTAAAATTAGGTTAAAAAATTAATAATAAAGCAATGAAAATAAATTATTGGAGAATTAATATGAATGATATTATTATAAAAATTATTGACATAGTAAATGAGGTAACAGAAGATACTAAAATTACAGAAGAATCCTTAGAAATGTCATTTGAAGAACTTGGAATTGATTCAATAGCATTTATTTCTATTATTATATCATTAGAAGAAGAATTTTGTATAGAAATTCCAGATGAAAACTTGCTATTAAGTGAATTAAATACAGTACATAAAATTGCAGAGTTATTAGTAATGCTTAATAATAATTAAAAATTATACTGTTTTTATGTGTAAAAATTACAATAATGAAGTCTTTATGCTAATTTTATAAGATGGATGAAAATAATAAAAACATTAATTTCGAACACTCAAACTGTATTAATAAACAAAAGATAGTGGGGAAGTCTTTAAAGTTGGGTACCATATACACTTTTTTTGAGAATATATTTAGTAAAGACGCTCTAATCGAATGAATACTTATTTGAAATAATTAGCAGGGAAGGGTTAATATATGAAATTTAGAAATTTGTTAGACAGTTTAAAAACTTTAGATAAGAATAATTTAAAATGTGTAAGTATTACGGTAATTTCTAACATTACAGTCGCTCCCTATTTAAATGTTTATTTATTAAAGAAATTTAACGAAGAAGGATATTATTCAAAAGTAAATTATATTAAATTTCAAGATTATATGGAAGAAACAAATAAAACCCAAATAAATCAATCAAATATCTGCATAGTGTGGCTTAATTATGAAGAATTATTTTATTTTAGCTCGATTTATAAAAGTTTAAAGACTGGTGAATTATCTAGTAATATTTTGGAGTTAGTAGAAGTAACAAATATGAATCTTTGTAAATTAACAAATGCTCAAATAATTTGGGTTAGTTTTGAAAATTATTTTAATAAGCTTAACGTTTGTATAGGAAATGTCATTAGTAAATTATACAATGTAGATGAAATTGACGAAATTAATTCTAGAGTAAGGGATATTATTAGTAAGCAATCAATACTCATAGACCTAAAAAGATTAATAGCTATAGTTGGGATCGGTAATGCTTATAATTTTAGTGGTAAATATAGATGGTTATCTCCGTACAGTGAAATTCTTTTAGCTGAAGTAGCAAAAGAAATTAAAAAACAATATTGTATTTTTAAGGGGATAAATAAGAAATGCTTAGTTTTGGACTGTGATAATGTACTGTGGAAAGGAATTATAAGCGAAGATGGTATTGAAAATGTAAAACTAGGCGGTATCGAAGGAAAGTTTTATAAAGAATTTCAGAGCTTTTTATATACACTTTATGAATTAGGTGTAATCCTTACTGTTTGTAGTAAAAATGATTTACAAGACATAAAATATATATTTAATAATCATGAAGAAATGATTTTAAAAGAAAAACATATAGCTTGTTTTCAGGTAAACTGGGATAATAAAGTTGATAATATAAAAAAAATATCAAAAATTTTAAATATTGATTTTGATAGTATGGTATTTATTGATGATTCAAATTTTGAAATTGAAGCAGTTAAAAAAATTATACCAGAATTGAGAACTATCGTATTTGATATAAATAATATATATGATAACCTAAGTCTTTTTAATTTATCTATAACTGTAAATATTAGTGATGTTGAGAAACGCAATCAAACTTATAAAATGAATGAATTGCGTCAAGAAATGTTAAATAAATACACTTCATATACTGAGTATTTAGAAGAACTAAATATGCATATTTCATTTGATAAAATAACAAATAACTTTTTTCGAATAGCTGAGTTATCTCAACGGACAAATAAATTAACAAATGGTAAAAGATATAATGTATCAGAATTAAAGCAATTACTAGATGGAGATGGATATTATTTATATTGTGTTCGTGTTTCGGACAAATTCGGGGACCTAGGAGTTGTAGGTGCTATTGGAATTAAAGAATATGAATCAAAATATATACTAGATTTATATTGCTTATCATGTAGAGCACTAGGTAGAAATATTGAAAACAAAATGATAAATTTTATTGTTAGCAAATATCTTATAGATAATTTTTTCTTTAAAAATACAAGTAAAAATGCTGCCGTATTTGAATTATTAAATAATACTTTTAAATTTATTTAGACCGAATTATTTATGGTGATTCGAATGTACTATAAATGATTTTGTATAAAGCTACTTTTATATGTACTATAATAGTGCAAAAATACTACCATATTTGATAAAGTTCATCCATGTGAAGCAGAAGTTCTTTCATCATCCGTTTTAGCAAAGTGGTAAGAATACCATTTAGATCTTCAAGGATTTGTTCAGGTGAGGCTTATAAATTTTCAGAAATCTAATTGGGAAAATTTAGTAGGGATATTTTTGCTGTTGACCAGTTCATTGAGTATATTGCGAGTACTTTTTCCATTGATAGTAAGCTCTTAATAAGATAATGCCTTTTAAATCGAAACAGGATCAGTTATAATAACCGATCCTGAGAATTACCTTTTACATTCACATTCACTTTGTACATCCGATGACCACGGCATTAGACCATCAAGTAATTCTGGATGTTTTTCCCAATCAGTGTCTGACATGTAAAGTAATAAATACTCTAAGTAAGTATATTCATTGAGACCATTGGCTTTTGCGGTCTCAGCGATACTATATACAGCAGCGGATGCATTTGCTCCTTTGGGGGTATCTATAAACAGCCAGTTTTTCGCCCGACAGTAAATGGACGAATAGCGTTTTCCGCTGCATTGTTTGAGTTATGATAATAATTGCATAACTCAAATAATGAAGCCGAAAGGCTTCAAAGAGGCTATAAACGAAAACAGGTGTAGGCCATGTCATTCCGGAGTCAAGCGAGTATCGATTACCTCTGTCAATGCATGAGTATGCTGGTTATGATGCGCAGAAATGAAGAGCAGAATGTATTCGATAGAATATCCAGAACCTTTGGTTAAGATAAAACCGATGGCTTTGACTGAAATCAGTCTACACCATCGGTTTTTTTAGTTCGAGTCACCTCTGAACAGTAACGAAAATTGATTTTACTTTCATAAAATTATCCGATGAAAAAAATCATGTAACTACTTTCAATATGACCCGAAAGTATTGAAACTGATTGTTTTCTTGTTATAATGTAGACTAACAAAGGAGATGGAACAGGGAAAGAGGCGAAGAAGATTGATATTGAATTACAGTGGGTGCAGGAAAGAGATTCAGGATATACTAAAGGAAGTAAAGGACATCGTAAATGTCTGTTCAGATGAAAAGGGCATCAGCCTGACTGCCGAGGAATGGGAAGAAAAAGGTTGCTTAATCACAAAGAATGTTTCCGAAGTTGTAATTAAATATCATAAAAAGTCTGATTTTTGCAGAGCACTTTTGATACTCTGTAAAAAGGAAGGGGAAGATAACTGGCGGCATAGGGAAAAATCCTCTTTTGATGAATTTGGTATCATGCTGGACTTTTCAAGAAATGCGGTTATGAATCTGGAAAAGACGAAACTGTTCATCCGGGCGGTTGCTCTTATGGGCTATAATTTCGTAGGTCTGTATATGGAAGATACCATAGAGATACCGGAAGAGCCCTATTGGGGCTACATGCGCGGTCCTATGACTGCCGCGGAGCTGAAAGAAATCGATGAATATGCGGCAATTTTTGATATAGAAATCAGGGCATATATACAAACGCTGGCTCATGTGAACCAGATTACCAGGTATGAGGAGTACCAAAAGATTATCGATACAAATGATATTCTTCTGGCAGGAGAAGAAAGAACCTACCAGTTGATAGAGAATCTAGTCAAAGCTGTTTCAGAGAATTTAAACAGCCGGAAGATTAATATCGGTATGGATGAAGCTCACATGGTGGGACTTGGAAAGTATCTGGATAAGCATGGTTATTCCGACCGGTTTAAAATTATGGAAGAGCATTTGAACCGCGTTCTGGCTATTTGCAGAAAATACGGATTGCAGGTGCAGATGTGGAGCGATATGTTTTTCCGTTTGGCTTACGGCGGAGAATATTATGTGAAAGAAGATTCCATAGCAGCTCCCTTAAATATACCCCAGGATGTGGAGATTGTGTATTGGGACTATTACTCCTGTGACAGGGAACGCTATGACAGAATGCTAAAGAACCATCTAAAGATAGCGGACCGGGTTGGTTTTGCAGGAGGGGCCTGGAAATGGACGGGCTTTGCACCTCATAATGCTTACAGTCTTGAAATTGGAAAAGCCGCTATGAAGGCTTGTAAGGAGAACGGTATCAAATCTGTTGTTATTACCGCCTGGGGGGACAACGGAGGAGAAGCAAGCAGCTTTTCCATCCTTCCGGCTCTTTATGCGGATGCAGAATTTAATTATACGGGAAGCTTTGAACCATCTAAATTCAAATTACTTACGGGAATGACATTTGATGAATTTATGCAGATAGAAGCAGCGAATCTTTTTTCCGAAGATACAACTATACATAATAATGCCAGCAAGTATCTGCTTTACAATGATGTATTACTGGGTGCCTTCGATACGGTTATCTTTGAGGGTATATCGGAATTCTACCAAAATGCCGCATTACAGCTGAAAAAATTAAGCAGTAATAAAAATTATGGATACCTCTTTGATACCCAGTCAAAGCTTTGTTCGGTACTGCAATATAAAGCGGATTTGGGGTACCGTATTAAGACTTTCTATGATAAAGGAGATAGGCAGGAGCTATCCAGAATTGAAGGAGTAGAGCTTCCTGCGACTTTAAACGCACTAGAGGAGTTCTATCAGGCTTTTGAGGCGCAGTGGGAGAGAGAGAATAAACCCTTTGGGTTCGAGGTACAGTGTATTCGCATAGGAGGTTTACAGAAGCGTCTGGAATATGTTAAGAGGCAGTTGAAAGCTTATGTTTCCGGTGAAAAAGAAAGAATAGAAGAGCTGGAAGTAAAAAGAAAAGCATTCCATTACTATGAGGAAGATGATATCAACAAAATCAATTATAATTTGTGGAACAAAATTGTTTCACCCGGAGATATGGGTTAGAGGATAACGGAGCAGAGGAATTGCTTGTTATAAATATTTTAAAATTTAGGAGGATAATTATTATGAAAAAAGTAATTAGCTTATGTCTGGTATTTGTTCTATCACTTACTATGCTGTATGGCTGCGGAAGCAATAAGGCAAATAAGGAAGCTTCAGCAGGAAACCAGACAGGAAATCAGACCGAGGATCAGACAAAGGCTACAACAGAACCTACGGAAGCAGCAAAACCGGTCACAATCGAATTCTGGACGATTTCACTTCAGCCGACATTTACAGATTTCTTTAACGGCTTAATTAAAGAGTATGAAAAAGAAAATCCAAATGTAACTGTTAACTGGACTGATTTACCTTATGACGCCATTCAGGAGAAATTAGTAACAGCTGCTGCCGGCGGCACCTCCCCGGATGTGGTTAACTTAAATACACAGATGGCTTTAACCCTTGCAGGAAAAGGTGCTCTGACTGATCTGAACAAAGAAGCAACAGAGGATCAGAAGAGTATTTATGTTGAAAGCTTATATGACTCTGCTAAAATCGGTGATTCCGTATATGCATTCCCTTGGTATGCATCACCGAGTATCATGTTCTACAACAAAGAATTATTTAAAAAAGCCGGTATAACAGAAATACCTTCCAACTATCAGGCTTCCTTTGACATGGCAAAGAAGATGAAAGATGCTACCGGTGCTTACCTTTTTAATCCTTCCGAATTCTTCAACATGTTATTCCAGGAAGGCATCCCTATTTTAAGTGATGATAAGACCAAAGCCGCTTTTAATACACCTGATACTGTAACCCTGTTACAGAACTACAAAGCAATGACAGATGCCGACTATCTGCCTAAGACCAACTGGGGCAAGTGGGATAATGAATTAAAGTTATTTGAGACAGGTAAATTAGCAATCATCAGCTCTACCGGTTCCACTTTATCAAGAATCAAAGATGAAGCACCGGATGTTTATAAGAACATTGGGGTTGCAGGACCTCTCACAGGAAAAACCGGTTTAAGCCAGAACGCACTTATGAATCTTGTTGTACCGGAAGCAAGTAAAAACCACCAGGAAGCAATCAAATTTGCTGCCTATATTACAAATGATGCGAGCCAGCTGGCTTTTTGCAAGGAAGTTGCAATATTTCCTTCCACAACAACTGCCATAGCAAATGATTATTTCGTTTCTGATACCACCACATTGGAAGGTATTGCTAGAAAGATGTCAGTGGATGTAAGTAAGAAATCCATGGATTATTCTTTGGGAATAGAAGGTCAGGGAGATATTCAGGATGCTGTTAATAAGGTATATCAAGCGGTTATTACCAGCGACGGAGATATTCAGACTGCGCTGAATCAACAGGAAAAGGCTGTTAATGCAATTTTGCAGAAATAATGCAAAATTGAAGTATCTCGGGTTTAGGGGTGCAGGAGTATTCCCGGAATTGCTACGGGAATACTCCCAATATAAAGGGAGGTATTTATGAAAGTAAAGACCAGGCAAACTATAAAAGCATATTTATTTATGGCACCGGCACTTTTCATGATAGTTGTCTTTGTTTTCGTTCCGATTATCGGAAGTCTACCATTAATGTTTTATGACTATTCTGTATTGGGAAAAACCAAGTTTATTGGCTTGGATAATTTTAAACGTGCATTTAGTGATCCGGAATTCTGGATATCGATTAAAAACTCAATTGTATTTGTTGCAGTAGTGCCTGTTATACAAATTTTATCCATACTTTTAGCTTTACTTGTAAATAGAAAATTAAAGGGAATGGCAATATTCCGTACTTTGATATATATACCGGTAATTACTTCAATGGTTGCAGTATCTATTATCTGGGGATTTTTATTTGATCCTAACGGTGTGATTAATACTGTATTAGTAGATGCGGGTATCATAAAAAATCCTTTAGGCTTTCTAGCCGATGGAAAGACAGCGATGCTGTGTATTATGTTTATCACCATATGGCAGGGGCTTGGCTATTTTATGATGCTTTATTTGGCAGGTCTTCAGTCGGTACCGACGGAACTGGAGGAAGCAGCTATTGTCGACGGAGCAAATAAGTTTCAGACCTTGATTAGAATTAAAATGCCTATGTTAAAGCCATATATTTGGTTCTGTTCTCTTAACTCAGTGATATCGGCAGTCGGTGTTTTTGATGTTGTATATGTATTAACCAAAGGCGAACCTTACAATGCCACTTTGGTTATGAATTACTACTCCTACACGAAAGCATTTACTGACTTTGAATTCGGCTATTCCGCTGCTATTGGTGCTGTTCAGGCAGTTATCACTTCACTTCTAAGTATTATCGTTTTTGTATATGGTAAAAAAGGAGGAGGTATGACTTATGCCGACTAAGAAGAAAAAAAAACTAGTAGATAAGATATTTACATATATCGGACTTATAATAATATCCTGCATCTGTGCAGGCCCTTTCTTATGGATGCTTTCAACTTCCTTTAAAACCGGTCAGAACATATATGATTTGAATTTTTTTGTATCGAATCCAACTCTTTCTAATTATACCGGTGTATTTGAATTTCTCTCCGTACCAAAATACATAGGAAATACCTTGGTAATTACCATCAGCTCTATCGCAATGGACGTAATTTTTGCAGCGTTATGTGCTTATCCCTTGGCCTGTATGGAGTTTAAAGGGAAAAAATTCATTATGGGAGCATTGATTTCTTCCATGATTATCCCGGCTGCGGCAGGTATGATTATCAACTACTTAATAATCAGTAAAGTTCATTTGCTGAACACCCTGGTAGGAGTTATCTTACCTGGTTCTGTTAAAGTATTCAGTATTATCCTGCTAAGACAGTCCTATATGGGAATACCAAAGGAAATGATAGAGGCAGCCAGAATCGATGGGGCAAAAGAAACCAGGATTTGGTGGCAAATTATGATGCCCGGTATTATGCCATCCATTAGTACCATTGTAATCTTTGACTTTATCAGCAGATGGAATGAATTTTTGTGGCCGATTATTGTATTGCAGGATCCAAAGAAGTATCCCCTGGCAACAGCATTGCAGTATCTTAACGGCAGCTTTAACTACAAATTCGGGTATATCGCCGCAGGAACCGTCATATCAATCATCCCGATTATTATTGTCTTCCTGCTATGTCAGAAAAACTACATCGAAGCCATAAGTGGCGCGGTGAAGGGCTAAGTTTGAAAATTAGAAAGCAATTTTAAAACACAAGATTGAGCCTGCGTAATCCTTGGCTCAATCTTGCAGCGCGTTGGGAATACAGGTGGCTAAGTTTGAAAATTACAGTACAATTTTCAAACACAAGATTGTGCCTGCGTAATCCTCAGCCCAATCTTGAGGCGCGTTGGGAAGGCATGGGGCTAAGTTTGAAAATTAGAAAGCAATTTTCAAACACAAGATTGTGCCTGCGAAATCCTCGGCCCAATCTTGAGGCGTGTTGGGAATACAGGTGGCATGGAGGTAAATATGAACTCAAATTATTATATCTGGATAGAGATTGAAGCGAATAAAAGAACGATAACAGATGCCGGTATATTCCGCAAGACAATGGAAAAATGCAGGAATGCAGGCATCGGCGCTGTAATATTAAGCGTAAAGGATACCACAGGGTTTGCAATATATAAAAGTAAATTTGCACCGCATTACTCTGAATATGATAAAATCTTTAAAGAAAAGATTATCTTACGGAATGTCTTGAAACCGTTCATAGTTTGGGAATGAAGTGTTATGCATCCGTTGATGTCTTTGCTGAGGGAAGGAAGGAGAATCCCCATCCTAAGATGCCCGCCTACCAAAATACTTCCTGGCAAACCTGTGTATATGGCTTGAATGACTTAAATGAAATGGTGATACAGCCTATATCAGAGAATGCTGCCATAAGAACAGAAGGCAGTATCGATGACTTCCAGGAGCTGTTTGTTAATCCGGCAAATGATGACGTATGTGAATATGAGCTATCTCTGCTAAAGGAGATAATGACAAATTATGAAATTGACGGCATCACCCTGGACCGGGTACGTTTCGTAGGCCTAGGCTCAGATTTCAGCCCGGTTACAAAGAGGAAATGGGAACAGTATATCGGCAGAGAACATAACTGGCCCCAAGATATCTATTGTTTCAGGGAGAAGGACGGAAAGCAGGAGCTGCAGTATGGTGAATTATTCGGCGAATTCCTAACCTTTCGGGCAGGCCTTATAAGCAGCTTTATAGAAAGGGTAAGAAGACTTGTAGACGCACAGCAAAAAAAGATAGAATTCTGGGATTATACTGGCTCCTGGTATCCGCTCTATTATCAGGTTGGGGCAAACTGGGCATCAACTAATTATGAGGCCGTAGAATATCCGTGGGTGGATGCAAAAAAATACAGAAAGACCGGATATGCAGAGCAGCTGGATGGCTTAATGTCCGGGTTCTATTACCCTCAAGTGACAGAGCAGGAGGCAGAGGAAGCAAACCAGCTAGCTTACTGGTATAGTGTGGAGGGTTCGGGAAGAATGGCTAACCAGGTTACAATGAATGCTGTTCCCGTAGTGGGAAGCTTATTCTTAGCCCAGTTCCAAGACAAACTGGATGCAATGACGAAAGCGGTAAAAATGTGCTTTCAGACTTCATCCGGTTGTATGCTCTTTGACTTATCCTATCTGGTAGAAAACGATTGGTGGAGGTATATATCCTTAAATAACTAGAAGGATTTGGAATTATTGTTTTAATTCTAAACAGATGAATGTTATTATGGGAATGTGGCAAGAAATTTTAAACAGAGGTAAAAGGTATGAAAAAGAAAATTGTTTTACTCCCATTAGATGAGAGACCTTGTAATTATATTTTCCCTAATCGTTTGTTTGCACATGATGATATTGACATTGTGCTTCCGAAAAGCCTTGGAAATAAAAAACAGCCGGCAGATGTAGGAAAGATTGCGGAATTTTTAAGAAGTGAATGCAAAAATGCAGACGGACTGGTGCTTTCCGTAGATATGATGCTTTATGGCGGCCTGATCCCGTCAAGAATTCACTATTTGGAAGCCGATAAACTAAAAGAATTGGCTGCCCTTATAAAGACCTTAAAGAAAGAGAATCCCAGGCTTTTAATCTATGCATTTCAGGTAATAATGCGCTGCCCTGATTATTCCAGCGATGACGAAGAACCGGATTATTATGAAACCTATGGAAAAATGATACATATGGCAGGGGATGTAATTCACAGGAACCGTCTTGGTATTTGCGATGGGGAGGATTTAAAAAATATCCTAAGCCAAATTGATCGGGAGAAACTTAACGATTATGTATCAAGAAGAGAATGCAACAGAGAATGCAATTATTTAATGATAGAATATGTGAAGCAGGGCTGGATTGACTCCCTTGTGATACCTCAGGATGATTCCGCGGCTTATGGATATGCTGCAATGGACCAGGAGGCAGTTCGTATAAAGATTGCAGAAGAGGGCTTAATGGACCGGATTCTTATGTATCCGGGAGCAGATGAGGTGTCACTGACACTGCTCTCAAGAATGGTGAATCAGATTCACGAGAAAAAGCCCAAGGTTTATGTAAAATATGCAAGTGAGGCATCCAAGGCAATACTGCCGTTATATGAAGGAAATTCATTGGAAACTACAATTAAGTATCAGATACTTTCCGCAGGGTGCCAGTTGACGGATTCTTATGAAAATTCAGATATCATACTTGCTGTTACCGCTCCCTCTGATAAGATGGCGGAAGCAGAAGCCCAGCCTTTTATATCAAAAGGATACTGTGTGGAACGCAATATTCCGGAACTGATTGATTTTATAAAGCTAAGAATCGCAGAAGGGAGAATTGTAACAATTGCGGACAATGCCTATGCAAATGGCGGAGAACTTCAGTTCATTCAACTATTGAATCAGAACTGTCTTCTGGATAAAGTGTCCGGATATGCCGGCTGGAATACCTCCGCCAATACCCTTGGCACAGCCATCGCAGAAGGAGTGGACTGTTATCATTATGGAAAAACAGCCGGACATATGAGCTTTCTGATAGAAAGGTATATTGAAGATGTTGGATATTGTTCTGTTGTGAGAAAGAATATTACAAGTGATTTACATAGATACGGGATGAATTACTTTGATATTAAGGAAAAAGATGGCATCATCAGTAAAAGAGTGAAGGAAGAATTGCAATCGTTCATGGAAAGCTACCTGTCTTCCATTAATGCCGCCATTACCTTGGATAAGGTATGGATGCCCTGGAGCAGAATGTTTGAAGTCGGAATAGATGCCATTTATTCATACAACCAATAAACTGAAAAGAGGGGGAGATTATGGTGAACGTGGATGGCTTTTCAAAGGTTGGAAACTGGTATAAAGGTAACCTGCATAGCCATACAACAAACTCTGACGGAAATTTTACGCCGGAGGAAGCAGTAAAGGAATTCAAAAAACATGGATATGCTTTTTTATGTATCAGTGATCATAACCTGTATACCGATTACAGGGAGAAACTTGGAGAAGATGATTTTCTTATTCTTCCCGGAGTAGAAGCGGCAGCTGTACTTTTTGATGAAAACAATATCTGTAAGAAGGTCCATCATATGAATGGAATCTTAGGGAACAGGGCCATGCGTGAAAAAGCAGTAAAACTCTATCAACACAGGGAGGCAGTAGGGCCCTTTGTGTATTATGGAAAATGGGACGGAGCAAAGGCTGCTTCCCATATGGCAGCGGAATTACACAGCAGAGGCTGTTTTATTACTTACAATCATCCAATCTGGTCCAGAGTGGATGCAGAAGAATTTATTACAGAAGATTTTGAGATTCTGGAAATATTTAATTATAACACGCAAAACGAAAGTGAAACAGGGTATGATACTACTTATTGGGATATCATGCTCAGGAATGGAAAGCGTGTTCTGGCAGATGCTTCTGACGATAACCACAATGCAGGGAATTTTGATGATGCCTTCGGTGGGTATATTGTTGTAAATGCAAAAGCCTTGACTCATGATGATATCGTTGATGCCATCCTTTCGGGAAATTACTATTCCTCCTCCGGACCAGAAATTTACAGCTGGGGAATCAAGGATGGAAAAGCATATATTACATGCAGTGCATCGGAAAGAATCAATTTTATAGCAGATGGTTTTGTGGGAGCAGGAACTTCATTTGTAGCAAAGTCCGACAAGGATTTGCTGCAGGAAGCAGTTTTTACACTAACAGGAAATGAAAATTATATCAGAGCAGAATGCAGAGATTTATTTGGGAAAAAAGCTTGGACGAACCCAATCTATATAGAACACCAAGGAAGGTGATAACAGTGAACAGAAACGAACAAATATTACAACAAATTAAAGGTGGATTAATTGTATCCTGCCAGGCGTTGAAGACGGAACCCTTATATAGTTCTTATATTATGTCAAGAATGGCCTTTGCTGCAAAAGAAGGCGGGGCTGTAGGAATCCGTGCCAATACGCCGGAGGATATCAGGGAAATAAAGAAAGAGGTAGATTTACCTGTCATTGGTTTATATAAGGCAGACTATCCTGATTCCCCTATTTACATTACGCCGACAGAAAAGGAAGTGGAGGAATTAACCCAAGTTAATTCTGAAATTATTGCCTTGGATGCCACCAACAGAGTACGACCTGGCGGTATGTCCCTGGATGAATTTTTTGGGAAAATAAGAAATAAATATCCAAACCAATTATTTATGGCGGATTGTGCAACCTTTGAAGAAGGTATGCATGCTCAGGCAATTGGCTTTGACATCGTCGGAACTACACTGAGCGGGTATACGGAAGATACCAAGGGAATCAGCTTACCCAATCATACTATGATAAAACGCCTGGGGGATGCCCTGACAGTACCATTAATTGCAGAAGGCGGCATCTGGGAGATAGAGGATTTAAAAAAGGTAATGAAAGAAAAGGTTCATGCAGTAGTGATAGGCTCAGCCATTACCAGACCAAGAGAAATAACCGCAAGGTATGTAAATGCCATTTCATGATTTGGGGTGGCAAAGGGGGAGGCTTTCAATACCGGACGGCAAATTGTGCAAACCAGAAAGACTCAAGCTTCGATTCCAAGGTATAAGAAGTCCTAATTCTCTGAATATTTTGTGCTGGGGATAAAAAATGATATACACGGACGTATGGATAAAGGCTAAAGGAGATTTTTCAAGATGGAAAATAGTACTTATACTTATAACAAGCTGTGTAACATAATGGAAAAATCATATGACGTTATTGTGATTGGAGGCGGAATTGCGGGTTCAGCTGCTGCTATCGCTTCAGCCATGGCTGGTGTGAATACTCTTATTATCGAAAGAAACTCCTGCCTGGGCGGCTTAGCCTCGGGAGGTCAGGTAACCCCAATGATGCATAATGGGATAGACGGAAGACCCGGCCGCTCGTATATCAATGAAATCATTAAGAAAAAAATGGCTCTGGAAGGGTATGGAGCAGATGACCATTACGGAAATGACGGTTGGTTCAATACAGAAATGATAAAGTATACGCTGGAAGAAATTTTATCGGATTACAAGGGAGAAATACTATATAACACGGAGCTTCTTGATACGGTGGTGGAGAATAACAAGATCAAAGGTGTAATAGTCCATAATAAGTCCGGCCTTTCACTTATTCGCGGAAGGGTATTTATTGATTCCACCGGTGATGCTGATGCTGCTTTTGCTTCCGGAGTAACCTGCTTTAAAGGGGATGAGCTGTTACATAACAATCAGGCTATGTCCCTGCGTTTTATGGTTGGAAATATCGATATTATGAAACTGAAAGCTTTTCTAAAGGAAATAGGAGAGCCTGATATCTTAGAGTACCCTCTTGTTGAGATAGCTTCGGTCTGGGAAGCAACCACACCTTTAAACAAAGTGTTTCAAAGGGCACTAAAGGATAGGGTAATTGAATATCCTGACGGGAAGTATTTTCAGGCATTTTCAGTGCCTGGTATGCCGGGAGTTATGTCCTTTAACTGTCCGGAAATACCGGGTATTTATGATACCTTGGATACATCTGCTGTCAGCCGGGGATTGACTATCGGAAGAAAAATGATAAAAAGGCTCTATGGATTCCTAAAGGCTTATATTCCGGGGTTTGAAAAGAGCTGCATTATTTCTTCCGCAGAGCTGCCAGGCATTAGGGAATCCAGAAGAATACGGGGGAAATATATCCTAAGTGAGAAGGATTTCAGCGAAAGAGCAAAATTTGAAGATGGTGTAGCAAGGACAGCTTACCCTATAGATATTCATGGGCTTATTGATGAGAAAAAACTTGGTATTAAGCTGATGGAAAGAGGAGAGTATTTTGAAATCCCCTACCGTTGTATGGTAACCGATTCGATTGAAAATCTCCTTGTGGCCGGAAGATGCATATCATCGACATTTATTGCTCAGTCATCTGTCAGGATTCAGCCTACCTGCAGCGCTTTAGGCGAGGCAGCAGGTGTTGCTGCCGCTTATTGTGTCAGGAACAAAGAAAAGGCAAATGAACTGGATGGAAAAATTGTCCGTGATATTATGTCGGAGCAATTAAAAGAAGTCAGTTGTTAATTCAACAGCCTGTCAAAATTCAAAACTATTATAATGTAAGAGGGTGTTATTTTTGAGTATAAATGAAATCCAACTGATAGAACAATTAAAAACCATGGGCCTGGTACCCGGGGATACGGTGCTAATCCATAGTTCCTTAAAGAGCTTCGGGCATGTTGAAGGCGGTGCGAGTACGGTAGTAGGCGCTCTCCTACATGTGCTTGGGGACGAAGGAACTCTGATGGTTCCTACCTTAACTGGGAGAAGGGAAGATTCGCTGTCCTGTCCGCCGGTATTTCATGTACTGGAGACCAGATGCTGGACAGGTATTATACCGGAAACTGTAAGAAACATGGAAGGAGCTATACGTTCCCTTCATCCTACCCACTCGGTGTCCGCCATAGGCGGCAGAAAAGAATATATAACCACAGGTCATGAGAAATCCTCATCGCCCTGTGATGATAAAAGCCCATATTTTAAAAATGCTAATTTAGAGGGCTATATTATGCTGGCAGGTGTTGACCAGGAGAGTAATACATCAATACATTCCTGTGAAGAAATAGCAGGGGTACCTTACCATCTCCAGGATACTGCGATTGATATCACTATCACAGGATATGAAGGAAAAAGGCTTATTATCAGAAACCGGCTGCATAATTGGGAAAAGCCGGAGACTGATTTTAACAAATTAGATGAGGTTCTGGAACAGAAAGGTATTATGAAAAAAGGCAGAGCAGGCAATTCCCTGATCCGCCTGATAAAGGCCAGGGACATGTTTGAATTTACAATAGACTTATTAAGAAAAGACCCTTATTACCTGCTTATATAAGGGCTTATGCATTATGTTTTTATATTGTATGGATTACTTAATCACATTTGAACCGATTTTTACAGCTTTCCAGTGGAAAGTTGTCTGTAGACAGAACGGAGGTAGGTATGGAAAAAGTAAAAGTAGGGATAATTGGTACCGGAAGTATTAGCAATATGCATATGGCGGGATATACCCGCCTTCAGAATGTGGAGGTAGTCGCGGCCTGTGATATCTGTGAGGAGCGGGTGAAAGCCTTTGCAAAAACCTATAATATTCCTCATACTTTTACCGATTATAACGAGCTGTTAAAAATGGCAGAAATAGATGCGGTAAGTGTTACAGCGTGGAATAATATCCATGCTCCCGCAAGTATAGCGGCATTAAATGCAGGAAAGCATGTTTTATGTGAAAAACCTCTTGCACTAAATGCAGCTCAGGCAGCTGAAATGGTGGAAACTGCAAAAAAGACGGGGAAAATATTAATGGTAGGCTTTTGCAGGAGATTTGGAGATAATGCGGTTGCTCTAAAAAGCATAATTGATAGCGGTGATTTGGGAAATATCTATTATGCAAAGGCCGGCTGCCTGAGAAGGTGGGGCAATCCCGGGGGCTGGTTTTCCGATAAGCAAAGATCAGGGGGAGGCCCGGTGATTGACCTGGGGGTACATATGATAGACCTTATCCGCTATCTTTCCGGTAAGCCCAAAGTGATATCGGTTACGGCATCCGCCTTTTATCATATGGGCATGAAGCCGGAAGTGAAAGGAATACAAAAGTATAACTCAGCAGATTACAGCGAGTATAATGACGTGGAGGACTGTGCAACGGCTCTCATAAAGTTTGACAACAATATGACCTTATTCTTTGAAACGAGCTGGGTGCAAAATATAAAAGAAGACCGGCTTTATCTGGAGCTCTTTGGAGACAAAGCCGGAGCGAAAATGGAACCGGAATTGGAAGTATATGAAAACAAATATGATTATCTAAGAGATTCAAAACCTTTATTAGACCCCAATGGAAGCTCCTTTGAACATAATTTTATACAGGAGATGAAGCATTTTATAAGCTGCATCGCAGATGGTGAGGAATGCCTGAATCCAGCGGAGGATGGCCTGGAATTAATGAAAATAATAGATGCCATCTATAAATCGGCAAAGACCGGGCATGAAGTTATTATCAATTAAAGGAGGGTAAATACCCATGAAATTATCTGTAAGTGCATGGTCTCTTCAGAAAAAACTGTTCGGAAATGAGATTAGTAACCTGGATTTTATCAGGTTCTGCCATGAGAATGGTGTGCGATATGTAGAATTGCTGGATTGTTTCCTGAGCGGCCAAGGGGATATAAAGAAAGTAAAAGAACTTTTACAGGAGCTGGACATGGAGGTATCCGCTTATTCCATCAGCAATGACTTAGTCCTTTTAGACAGCAGTGGAAGAAAGGCACAGATAGAGTATATAAAGAAAAGCATGGATACTGCTTTAGAACTGGGTACCGGGATATTGAGAGTATTTGGCGGATATAAAAAAGACGGGATGTCTCTTAATATGGCAGAGGATTGGATTGTAGAGGGCTTTCAGGAGGCGGCACTTCTGGCTGAACAAAAAGGGATAACAATGGTATTGGAAAATCATGGCCTTCTTGCAGGAAAGTCCTATCAGGTAAAGAACATTATAGATAGGACCTGCTCAAAAGCGTTAAAAGCAAACACGGATGTCGGAAATTTTATGCTGGTAAATGAAAATCCTTTGGATGCAGTTAAACTATTAAAGGATCAAATTGGCTTTCTGCATTTAAAGGATTTAAAAAAGGTGGCTTTAACCGCGGCAGATTTAGCAAAGGCAGATTTGGAAGAGTGCTATGCAGCCATTGATGGTAGTGTTTATCAGGGGATTGTCCTTGGGAAAGGAGATGTACCCATTACGGCAATTATTACTTATATGAAAGAATCTGGATATGGAGGATTTCTTTCAATCGAATATGAAGGGGCCGGAGATCCTGTGAAAGGCACCTCAGAATGTATAGCATATGCAAGGAAGGCTATCGAAAGTTGAGGCCGATGTTTGCTTATGTTTTGAGAGGCATAACCGCGGCGATTGTAAAGTAATATTTGGATAAAGACAGGAGGGAGAATATGCTGACAGATTTACCATGGCTAAAATATTCGGAAGGACTGGATATCGAATTATTAGAATCAAAAGAGGAAGGAAAAGCCACCAAAGGATATCAGAAAAGGGTTGAAGAAATCAGAAAGATGGAAGAGGGAGCAGAAAAGGAACTACAGGCTGGAAATCTCCTGGATGAATTATTTGCTCTTCCTGTAAAAGAGGATTTCGCCTTTATAGAGCCGTCGGACCTGGCAGGCATTAAGGCGGAAAGGTCCAAGAACAAATTACAGCATCGCAAAAATACAGCTAATTTATCCGACGATATCCTTTATAATAAAATATATGGAGCCTGGCTGGGAAGATGTGCCGGATGTTTGCTGGGGCAGCCGGTTGAAGGCTGGCAAAGAGAAAGGATTGAAAGGCTTTTAAAAGCCACCGGAAATTATCCAATCAAACATTATATGTCTTCGGATATACCAATGGAAATAAAAGAGGAGTGCGGTGTTACGGATTATCCCGGTGTATACGGGAACCTTAAAAAAGGATGGATTAATAATGTAGAAACCATGCCGGAAGATGATGACACAAATTACACTATAATGGGATTAAGAATCCTGGAGATTTATGGAGCTCATTTTACACCGGAGGATGTGGCAGAATGCTGGCTGGATAAACTCCCTATACTGCATTTATGTACAGCCGAGAGAGTAGCCTACCGCAATTTGATAAATCTGAAGAGGCCTCCCAGCTCCGCTAACTTAAGGAATCCCTACCGAGAATGGATTGGTGCACAGATACGAGCAGATTTCTTTGGATATATAGCTCCCGGTAATGCAGAACTTAGCTCTGAAATGGCCTGGCGGGATGCCTCTATATCCCACACCAAAAACGGAATCTACGGGGAAATGCTTATTGCTGCCATGCTGTCAGCCGCAGCCGTATCAAGGGATATGCTATATATTATAAAGACCGGTTTATCCATGATACCGGAAAAATCAAGACTATATGCCCGTATTCATAGGGTGCTTGAATGGTATGATTCCGGTGTGGATTTGGAAAGTGCAATGAATAAGATTCATCAATTATATAACGAAAAGCTCCCCCATGATTGGTGCCATACCATACCAAATGCTATGATTGTATGTATGGGACTATTGTATGGAAGTCTTGATTTTGAAAAATCAATCGGTATAGCAGTAATGGCCGGATTTGATACGGATTGCAACGGTGCAACGGTTGGTTCCATTCTTGGAATGGTTCTTGGTGCAGATACTATTCCGGAGAAATGGGTTAAACCTCTGAATAATAAAGTAAAATCCGGGATTGATGGAATTGGGCTTGCAGAGATATCGGATTTGGCAGATAGGACGGTAAGGATTGCGAAATCTATAAGGAGTCATTAGATTCCAGAGCGTCTATACTCCCCCGAGCGAGGCAGAGTGTGCGGTACTAACAGCCTGCCACGGGTCTTTGCCTTCACATTTTTACAAAGAAGAGCGAACAAAAACCTCTTAAAAAAGGACAACGGATACAGGTATTAGAGGCTAATCCATGTAATATATTGTATAAAAAGGGCTAGGGAGTTTTTATGTTGAAAAAGATTCCGTACAAAAAGTGTATTATCATAGCGGCAATTCTAATCGGTTTTTATTTTCTGGGCGGCGGAATAGCTATGCTGGTACATGTTTATGCAAAAGATACAATACAGGCCGAAGAAAACTGGGGACTTGGTTTCTCCACGGAGGGTCAGCCGCCATCCGCCAAAGCTACCGCAGATGAACTAAAAAAATATGACACCTATTATATAGGTGATACCAGTAAAAAGGTCATCTATCTGACTTTTGATGCAGGTTATGAGAATGGGAATATGCCCGCAATTCTGGATGCTCTGAAAAAGCATAATGTTCATGCTACCTTCTTTGTAGTTGGTAACTTTATCAAGACCTGTCCGGACTTGGTAAAACGTATTGTAGCAGAAGGACATCAGGTAGGAAATCATACATACAACCACCCCAATATGTCAAGCATCTCATCGAAAGAAGCCTTCCAGAAAGAGTTAGGAGACCTGGAAAAATCCTATGAAGAGGTCACCGGACAAAAGATGACCAAGTATTACAGACCGCCTCAGGGAAAATACAGTACCCATAATCTTGAGATGGCAAAGGAAATGGGATACAAAACCTTCTTCTGGAGCCTTGCCTATGTAGACTGGTTACAAGATAAGCAACCCACAAAGGAAGCCGCCTTTAAAAAACTTCTCAGCAGAATCCATCCCGGTGCAATTGTACTTCTTCACAGCACCTCCAAAACCAATGCAGAAATCCTAGACGAACTTCTGACAAAGTGGGAAGAGATGGGCTATACCTTCGGCACCCTGGATGATCTGGTAAATGCAAGTAGCGGCCAATAAACCTTTAGTTGACAGGGACTTTTGACCCATGATATACTAGAAGCCATTAAGAGGGAGTAGCTTACAAGATATAAGGTCAACAACCGGCATATACTGATTGCCTGGCCTTATACTCCGTAAACGGATAGCAAGACTTTTAATATTACCTGACAATGCCAGATAATATTAGAAGTCTTTTTTTTACCCCTCATTAAAGGAGGAATCAAACCAGGGACAGACGCATATTTTCTTAGAGAAGTACAACAGAAAGGCTGTGTATATTATTGTAAATAACAATCAGCTACAGCAGATGAATTACAAAAAAACCGAGGAGGATATTTCATTGTCTACAAAAAAAGCACTATCATGGGTATTATTTTGGATTGGATTAGCGCTGTGTTTTAATCTGGGCATCTACATCTTTGCAGGAAGAGAAAAGGCTTTAGAATTCTTAGGGGGCTATGTTATTGAACAGTCTTTAAGTATAGATAACCTGTTTCTGTTCTTAATGGTGTTTTCCAGTTTCGGTATCAAGCAGCAGTATCAAAGGCGTGTACTGAATTATGGAATTTTTGGTGCCATTATCCTAAGGCTTATATTCATACTACTGGGAGTTACAATTGTCGATAAATTTGAATGGGTTCTTTATATATTTGGTGCAATATTGATTATCAGCGGAATTAAGATGATGATAAATCAAGAGGATGATAAGGATTTTAAGGATAGCAGGATTATAAAGCTTCTTAGTAAAATTATACCTGTTACCCATGAGCTGGAAGGAGACAGGTTCTTTATCAAAAAAGGAAGTATACTTTATGCCACTCCTTTATTTGCTATAATAATTGTAATTGAGTTTACTGATATCCTCTTTGCAATTGATTCCATTCCCGCTGTTTTTTCTATTTCCACAGATCCGTTCATAGTATATACCTCCAACATTTTTGCAATACTGGGACTTAGAAGTCTGTATTTTGTTCTTGGCAAGCTGCAGGAGAAATTCAAATATGTAAAGTATGGAGTTGCTCTAATACTTACCTTTACCGGTTTTAAACTGGTTTCCCTGTTATTTAATCTCCATATATCCATAGAAGTATCTTTGCTGGTAATATTTACGGTTTTAACCTTAAGCGTAATTTTGTCAGCTATGATTACAAAAAAAGAACAAGTAATTTTGACTAATAAGAAATAGATATTAAACTGATATGAATATTCAGACAATCCGTCTGGATAGCGCAGGTGAACTGGAAGTAATTTATCTATAGGATGCCCATGTACAAGCTGCGGATGAGGAATTTGTCAACTAATATGACACAAGTTCCTATAGCCTTTTTGGAACTTTGGGATCTTGATATTATTACCGGTTATCAGATATTATTTAGGAATTATAAAACCCTTAGTGAATTCTGAGCTGACATCCTAAATGTTAGAATTTTAGGTCTAACATATGGGGGTCAGTTCATTGTTCCCTAAGGGTTTTTCTATTTTGCTTTGTTATTTGGATTTTGCAACTCTAACGAAAAATTTAATCAGTTCATTTACAATAAGAGGTACAAGGGAGAAAAGGATTACAATGCCCCAATCTCTTAAGCTGATATTGTGAACGCCGAAGGCAGTTGCCAGGAAAGGGATAGAGATTACAATTTCCTGCAGCAGTAAGCCAACGATAATAGAACCGATCAGGAATTTGTTCTTAAATATACCAATCTGGAAAATGGACTTTTCATGACTTCTCATAGAGAGGGAGTAAAAGAGCTGGGAAGCTGCAAGTACTACAAAGGCCATAGTTCTGGCATAAATTAATGCAGTCTGGTAATCAGAGGATTTTGTAACCTCTTTTGCCAAGCTGGTAAAGATATTAAAGCCGTGCTCATACATACCAAAGAAGAAGGCGGTCAGAGTCAGGAGACCTATTAGGAAGCCGCCAATTACAGCACGGGCACCGGAACCTTCTGCAAAAAAGCTTTGCTTGGGATCTCTTGGTTTACGTTTCATAACATCCTTGTCACCAGGGTCAACACCGAGGGCAATAGCCGGCAGTGAGTCTGTAATCAGGTTAATCCATAAAAGCTGTGTGGCAGCTAAAGGCACCGGCCAGAAGAACAGAATGGAGAAAAGGATGGATATAACCTCTCCCAGGTTACAGGATAAGAGGAAAATAACGGATTTCTTAATGTTGTTATAGATATTTCTTCCTTCTTCAATCGCATTTACAATGGTTGTAAAGTTATCATCCGTAAGAATCATATCACTGGCACCCTTTGCCACATCCGTTCCGGTAATACCCATGGCAACACCAATGTCTGCATATTTCAGGGAAGGAGCATCATTTACACCGTCGCCGGTCATGGATACGATGTTTCCGTGGGATTTAAAGGCTCGCACAATTTTAACTTTATGTTCGGGTGAAACTCTGGCAAATACTCTGTAGTTGTTTATCTTATCAGAGAATTCTTCATCAGACATTTCATCGATTTCTGCTCCGGTAAGACTCTGGCTAATGGATTCTGCAATACCTAGCTCCTTGGCAATGGCAACGGCAGTGTTCTTATGATCACCTGTAATCATAATCGGTGTAATACCGGCAGCTTTTGCTTCCTGAATGGAATCCTTAACTTCCAGTCTGGGAGGATCTATCATACCCACTATACCAATAATAGTCAGGTCTTTTTCCATCTCTTCGGCATCAATGATTGAACCGGTATCCTTATAGGCTACACCTAATACACGAAGAGCTGAATCAGACATTTCCTCAGCTGCTTTTAGAATGTTTTTCTTAATCTCATCAGTCAAAGGAACAAGTTTACCATCTTGCAGAGCAGTACCTGAGATTCGAAGCAGATTATCGATAGCACCTTTGGTATGAACGCGATAACCACTATTCTCTTTATTCAGAGTTGACATCAGCTTTCTGTCAGAATCAAAGGGTTTTTCTCCGACGCGGTTATGGGCAGAATTCAAAGAGTTCTTTGTAAGGTTGAAGCGCTCACCCATAACAACCAGTGCAATTTCTGTAGGGTCACCGGTTCCGGAGCCATTTTCATAAGTGGCGTCAGAGCATAATACAAAAGATCTCACCAATTCTTTTTCATCGGGAGTAGGTTCTAATATATCTTTTTCTCCAAGAGATTTTATCGCAGCAATATCCCTTTGGTGGCTAAGGGTGTAGGTTTTTACTACAGTCATTTTGTTCTGTGTCAGGGTACCAGTCTTATCAGAACAGATGATATTTACGGATCCTAGAGTTTCTACCGCAGGAAGTTTTTTAACAATAGCATTAATCTTTGACATTCTGGTAACGCCAAGAGCTAAAACAATGGCTACGATGGCTGCGAGGCCCTCTGGGATGGCAGCAACAGCGAGGCTGATAGCGGTGAGGAACATTTCGAATAAATCACGTTTTTGAATAAGTGCTATGGCAAATATTAAGACACAGATACCAATAGCAAGATAGCCAAGAGTCTTACCAAGCTCTTCGAGGCGTCTCTGCAGGGGAGTTAGTTCATCATTGTCTTCATCCAGGATTTTTGCAATCTTACCGATCTCAGTATCCATAGCTGTAGCTACAACAACACCTTCCCCGCGCCCGTAAGTAACAAGGGTAGACATGAAAGCCATATTAGTTTTGTCACCAATGGGAGTTTTGGGATCTTCCAGAAGATCATTGAAATCCTTTGTTACGGGTACAGATTCACCTGTTAACGCGGATTCTTCGATTTGGAGATTGGCACTTTCTATTAATCTGATATCAGCAGGTATAAATCTTCCGGCATCCAGAATAATAATATCACCGGGGACTACCTCTTCCGAATTAATTTCCATTACTTCACCGTCGCGGCGTACTAAGGATTTCGGGGTTGTCATCTTTTGCAGGGCTTCCACTGCCTTTTCTGCTTTGGATTCCTGTATGACACCAATAACTGCATTCAGGATAACCACTAGAAGGATAATGATGGCATCGGCATATTCCTTAATGAATACTGTGATAACGGCGGCACCTAAAAGAACATAGATAAGCATATCCTTTAATTGGGAGAAAAACAGCGTTAACAGGCTTTTCTTTGGCTTCCCTTTCAGTTTGTTCGGACCGTACTTTTCTAATCGGGTCCTAGCTTCAGTTGTGCTAAGCCCTTTTGATGGGTCCACAGAAAGCTCCTCCAGGGCTTCCTTCGCAGGTTTTGAAAACCACATATAAACACCTCTCTCATAATTTTTATCCGGCAGGCTTCTCTATGAGTGCTACTGACGGATTTTCGATGGTTTGAAACTAGTTTTTTCTATTCTGTAAAAGAATATACTTGTGAATATAATTGTACAATGTAAATCTATATTAGTACAATTAAAATTTCATTAAAAATTCCTGTTTTAAGAAATTTTGTCATCATAGGGCTAATAGTGTTGGATAATATACTTTCTAATGTGAATATCCATGATAAATCCATAAATTCATGCTATGGTAAAGAGGAACGAAATAGATTAAAAAATAATTTGTATTTATGGATAGAGTGTGGTTAGATTTTATTAGAAAGAATGAAAGTAAATAAAATCCTGACTATAAAAAATACGAGGTAATTTTGTGAGCGAAAATAAAAAATGTATATTAGTTGTTGAAGATGAAGTCAAAATAATGGAGTTTATAGAATCATATCTTAAAAATAGTGGATATGAAGTACTAATGGCTGGTTCCGGAAGAGAAGCAGAAGAAAAGCTAAGAGAAGGAAAACCGGACATGCTTTTACTGGATTTGATGCTTCCGGATAAAAGCGGTGAAGAAATATTAATAAACCTCAGAAAAACTTCGCGTATACCTGTTATTATCCTGACTGCGAAAAGCAGTGAGGAGAGCGTAATACACGGATTGGATATCGGAGCGGACGATTACATTACGAAGCCTTTCAGTCCCAGGCAAATGGTAGCCAGGGTAAATGCGCTTTTTCGGAGAACGGAAAAAGAAGAGGGAGGCGAAACCTTAACTTTTGGCGGTGGAAAGCTGATTATTAATACCGTCAATTACCGGGTAATAAAAGAGGGAGAAGATATCCTCTTAACACCCAGCGAGTTTAAACTGTTAACAACTCTTGCAAAGAGGACAACCAAGGTTTTTACCAGAGAAGAGTTAATTATGGTTGCTTTTGACGGAGATTATGCAGGGTTTGACCGGACGATAGATTCCCATATCAAGAATCTTAGGGCAAAATTAGAGGACAATCCCAAAGAACCGGAATACATCCTGACAATAAGAGGTGTGGGGTATAAATTTGGAGCTTAATTTGAAGTACTCATTAAAACAAAAACTGACCTTCTCCTATGTGGTGATTGTTATTGCCAGCATTGGTTTTGCCGTTCTTTTTGCAAATGTGGGCATTAAGAATCAGTTTAAGCACTATGCGATACAGAAACAGGAGAAGGAAACAGAAGAGACGATAAATCTTATAAAGATGAAATACGATGAAGAAGGTGGATTTCGCAGCAGTTACCTTGATATCATCGGAATGAATTCCCTGCAAAATGGTATGATTCTTGTAATTAAAGATACAAAGGGCGGAACCATCTGGTCAGCCTATGAACATAATAACGGGCTTTGCCAGGCTATGATAAAAAATATGGCGATTAATATGTCCAGTTATTCCAATAAGTGGGATGGCAGATATGAGGAAAAAACGTATCCTATAATGGATCATAATGCTGTTGTAGCAGAACTTACAACAGGGTTTATGGGGCCTTATTATTTTAATGATGAAGAATTGATTTTTATCAAGGCTTTAAATTCTATTCTGCTCTTCACCGGAGCAGCATCTATTCTTTTGGCGTTCTTTCTTGGTATCTTTATGTCTGCCAGATTGAGCAGTCCTTTAAAGAAGATTTCGGATAAAGCTCTCTTCTTAGCTAGGGGAGAGTATAAAGAGAGGATTGCCTCAGATTATAATACCAGAGAAATAAAGATTTTAGCGGATACTATAAATCAACTGTCGGATGCACTGATGGAGAAGGACAGGCTTCGAAAGCAATTGACACAGGATGTGGCCCATGAGCTTCGAACCCCACTTACCTCTGTTCAGGGGCATATGGAGGCAATGCTCGACGGAGTTTGGGAACTAAGCAATGAAAGGTTATCAAGCTGTTATGAAGAAATTATGCGTCTTAAGAAGCTGGTAGGAAGCATTGAAGACTTGTCTGCCCTGGAGGATAGAAATATCCTGCTTCATAAGGAAGAGTTTGAATTTTCTCTCCTTTTGGAACGGCTTCTTAATAATTATGAAAAAGAATTAAGAGATAATAGGATACAGGTCGGAGTTGAAGGGGATGGAATTATTTATGCCGATAAGGATAAGATGAGTCAGGTATTTAATAACCTCCTCTCCAACGCCGTAAAATACTCAGGCGAGGGAGCAGAAGTTATCATTACTTTTAAACAGGCTGCAGATTCAGTGGAGATTCAGGTATCCGATAACGGAAGCGGGATACCGAAAGAAGATATACCTCATATCTTTGAGCGTTTTTACCGGGCGGATAAATCCAGAAACAGAAATACCGGAGGAGCCGGAATTGGGCTTTCTATTACCAAATCTATTGTAGAAGCCCACGGAGGAAGTATCACGGTAAACAGTGAAACAGACAAAGGTACTGTATTTACGATAATACTTCCTGGGAAAGCAGAGGGCTGACTATAATTTTTGGCTCGGCAATTATGGCTCTGTAGGTTATGGGTTCATAGGATCATAACGAATTTCCAGGTCAGGCTGGTGCCCTTTCTCCATCTTATGTCTGGCTTTTCTGTTAGCAACAGTATCAAAGACAATGGAGAAGTCATAATCCGGTGGGTATAGATTATCTGCCTTAGAGATTAATTTTAACCTTTTATGGTTTACAAATTCCTTTTTCTTTTGCATCTGAACTCCTATCAGCCCCTTTTCAGCTGATATCTGAAATACAATACCGATTTTCTTCTGGGGATAGACCATTACGCTATCCCCGATTGTATATTTTAAGCTCAGATTGCTTTTGTTTGAAGAGAGCTCTTTTTTCTCCCCTTCTACTCTTGGGAGAATTGTTGTAGGAAAGGAGGAATTATTGCTATCTATGGCAGGACTGTCAGCATTTTTATAACTGTTCTCTGGTAAGTTCCGGGAAGCAGCAGGTGCAGAAACAGTTGGTAATGAAGCCTGGTTGGAATCTTCAGCGGAAGTCTTTTTGGAGGAGGACCTTAAGCCTGCAGAAAGGTTTCTCTCATAAGCTTCTTGATGTGCCCGTCTTAGCATAGCTTCCGGAAATCCTAAACGCTTTGCAATATAAAGAGCACAGCTTTCGCCGGCCTCGCCGATTTCCAGACGGTAGAGTGGTTTTAAGCTTTCCTTATCAAAAGCCATTCTTGCATTGATAAGTCCGGCAGTTTTAGCGGCATAATCTTTCACCTCCGGATAGTGGGTAGTAGCGACAAAGAGGCAGTTTTTCATCCGTAACTCCTCTAAGATAGCAATAGCGATTCCCATACCCTCTGCCGGGTCTGTTCCGGAACCAAGTTCATCCATGAGCACCAGGCTTTCTTCATTGGAGTTCTTCAGGATCTCAATGATATTTGTTATATGAGAGGAGAAGGTTGAGAGATTCTCTGTGATGCTCTGTCCGTCACCAATATCGCAGAAAACACCGTTATTCATTGCCAGTTCTGCTTCCGTGCAGGGGACATGAAGACCGCATTGCGCCATAAGGCTAAGGATTCCAACTGTTTTTAGTGCTACTGTTTTACCACCGGTGTTAGGACCGGTGATTACGACTCCTTGTATGCCCTCTCCCAGCTTAAAGTCAAGAGGGACACATTCTTTTGCATTTAAGAGGGGATGACGCCCTTCTTTTATAACAATTCTTCTCTCGTGATTCATAAGAGCCGGAATTGCTTTCATATCCATGCTTAATTTTGCTTTGGCAAAAAGAATATCAAGGGTTTCCATGGCCTGCATATTAAGGTGGATGTCAGAAGAAGCATCTGCTATCATACCTGTTAAGAGATACAAAATCCGCCTTACTTCATTTTCTTCTTCGATTTTTAAAAGGGAGAGTTCATCTTCTAACTTTAATACGGAGTTAGGAACCATAAAGCAGGTTGACCCGGTGGAGGAGATGTCAACGGTAGAACCGCTGACCTGATTTTTGTGCTCCTTCTTTACCGGAAGGACATAATGGCCGTTACGGGTAGAGATAAAACTCTCTGAAAACCATTCTTTTTTATTCTTTAGCAGATTTTCCAATTTACTTCGAATTTCCGTCTGTATTTGTTCCATTCTTCTTCGAAGACCTTTTAATTCCTTGGAAGCTTCATCGTCAACCTGATTATTTCGCAGGCAGCGGTTGACTTCCTCTGCCAGTGAAGTGAGGTCCGCAAAGGAATTACCGTAATAAGCAATTTCTGTCTGCAGAAATTCAGCCTTTAGCAGATAGGTTTTAACACGTCTGGTAGCCGTAAGGAAGCTGGCAACAAAAAGCAGCTGTTCCGGTGTAAGCATACTGCCTATGGAAGCTAATTCAAGATATTTATCCATATCCTTCATAGAAGGAAGAGGAGGTGTGCCAAGAGAACTAAGAATAGCTTTTGCCTCAGTAGTTTCTTGAATCTTAAGTTTAACCTCGGAGAGTGAAAGAAAAGGGGCCAGCATCATAAGCTTTGCTTTTGCAGTATCTGATACTGCTCTTTCACAAAGCATGGTTTTTATTGTATCAAATTCTAAAATATGAGAAGTTTTATTAAACATTGTTTTTCCCTCAGGAATCTTAAATCAGAGATTTGAGATTCCTGAATCTAACCTTTCTTAATATTAATTTATATAAAAAGTACCCACAGGAAATAAACAGAAAAACTCCCTGTGGGTACAAAAAGAAGCATAGCAATAAAGCAATTGCTATGCCTGCCAATATTAAAAGATGGCAGATGGAGTATATTCTGTAGTTCAGGAAAAGTGTACAACAAATAAATGTATCAAACAAAGCTCATCTTAACGAAGACTTTGCCTGTTACATAGTAATATACTTTTCCAAAACAGCAGCAAAAAGCTACTGCTTTAGTTATTAATAACCTCACTAACAGATAATACCGACATCAAAACCATCCTTTCAAATTCATTTATAATGCTGTCATCATAGCATAGAACAGGTATTTTGTAAAGGGATTTCATTTTAATTCATAGTAATTTACAGGTTAAGATGTCACCAATACCGGCAGAATTCATAAGATAATATGTATATTTTATAAAGGAGCTACCAAATGGATAACTACAGACGTCCGATGTATCCCCAAAATGGCAGAATGGGCTATAACCAGAATCAGCAGTATGGTTGTGGTTGTGGTGTTACACCGGTTTTAGAAGCTGTAAAAAGCGGATGCGAAACAGTGAGCAGCGCTGATAAATGTCTTGACAAATTGCCCCTGGCAATGGCTTATGTTCCTATGCAAAAATGGAGAAATATTTATGATGCCGGAACAGCATTGAAACAAGGTACTATATTTGAGGAACTGGATTTACCATTTCTTGGAGCCGGTAATATGTGCGGAGGAAGAGGTGGCAGATATGACAAGTAAAAGCAGAGATCAGTTAATGTGTATCATTACAGAAGCCAGCTTTGCCCTCGATGATGCTAGGCTTTTTCTGGATACTCATCCCTATGATAAAGAAGCCTTAGAGTATTTCCAGACGTATAGACAGATTCGAAATGAAGCCATGGAGGAATACAGGGACTGTTTCGGTCCTATATCAGCTTATGATGTGGCTCCCTCCAATATGTGGACTTGGATTAATGACCCCTGGCCATGGGAAGGAGCGTGCTGATTATGTGGACCTATGAAAAGAGACTTCAACATCCTGTAAATATTAAAACCCCTAATGCTGCAACCGCAAAATTTATTATTACGCAATTTGGCGGACTGAATTGTAATAGAATATGATAATTGAATCAAAAAAAATAAAAGTATATATCTATAGCAGATTCATCTTTATTGTAAGTTATATACTCAACAACAGACTTCATAGCTTTATTCTTTGTCAGCATATCGATGGAGTCATCTGTAATGATGTTATAAACTTCTTGAATGCGGCTTAGCATTTCGGGCTTATGATCTTGCAGAGAAACTTGTTGTAATTCATCTAATTGATTCTGAATTGATTCACGCTCTATAGATATGAGCTCTTTGCTCTTTTTATACTCTTCTATAGTATCTATACCATTAATATATGCCGTTCTGATTCTCTCTTCTTTCGAATCCAGCTTAGAAAGTTGTTGTTTTAAAAGAGATAAGTCGATATCGTTGTTATTGCTTTTAACGGAGTATTCGACATGGCCAGAGGCAAGAACCTTTTCAAAATACCCAATCACACCAGGAACAATCTTTTTGCTAGTAACACAGTTTGACTTACACAACCCCTTAGAATAACTACTGCATTGAAAATTAAATATTTCAGGGTTACGAGATGAAGAAGCAACTAATGCCTTACCACAATAAGCACAACGCATTATACCTGATAGCCAGTGCTTATACTCTGTTACAGGTCTTGCTTTTCTAGGAGCGTATTCAGTTTTCATACGATCTTGAGCTAAAGAAAATAATTCATCAGAAATCAAAGATTCATGAGTACCCTTAGTAATAATCCATTCATCCTCTGATTTGATGCTGTTACTAGAATGATTCTGTCTATTCCACCTAACAAAACCATGATAAAAAGGATTATCTAGTATGTATTGAATGGTTCGACGCTGAAATTTACTACCTTGTCTAGTTTTAATACCTAAAGCATTTAATTGTATTGCAATCTGAAACATAGACATACCTTCGTAAACATATTGATTATAAATCTTACGTACAATATCAGCTTCAACGGGATTAATAACAGGAGGTTGACCGGTAGAAGTCGAATTATAACCAAGAGGACAAGCAGATTGATAACCACCTCTTAAGGCTTTTTCGGACATGCCTCTTATAACTTCGCCAGAAAGACGAATCGAATAATATTCATCCATCCATTCGATTATACGTTCAATAAGAGTTCCGAATGGACCTTCAATTAAAGGTTCAGTAATGCTTATCACATCAATGCCGTTTCTCTTTAACAAAGATTTATATAAAACACTTTCTTCTTGATTCCTGGCGAATCTGGAGTATTTCCATACAAGTATAACATCAAATGGGTGATCTTTGGATTTAGCAAGACCTATCATATGTTGAAATTTTGGACGCTTGTCAGCTTTTTTACCTGATATACCACCTTCTATATATATAAATTCTTCAGAAGTAATCATATTATTCTTTTCTGCATATTCCAGTAATAATCTTTTTTGAGCATCGGGAGAAAGCTCCTCCTGCTTATCGGTACTAACTCTTATATAGAGTGCTGCGGTTTGCATGATATCAACTCCTTATAAAATAATATGGGATTTTGTGTATAAAAATACCCTAATTGTAAAACCAGAGCCGGTTTTGTGATTTAAAGTTACGTAATACGTAAGTATTGTTAATAATAGTATTGAAAACAACAAACAAATGTTCTATAATGTAATCAACTACTAGATAAATACATAATGTGGAGGACTTACGTGTGGAGAAAGATTATCATAAACTTATAATTGATTTGATTGAAAAAATAACAAATGAAAGAGTTTTAAGAAGAATCTATATGTTTATTCAATCAATATCTGGCTAGGCCTTGTGTCTAGCCTTCTTTATTTTCTTCTGACATTAACAAAGCCATTTTTTCTAACACTTTCCAATCATCTTCTTTTAGCTTGCTAAGCATATGTACGAACTTCTTCATGAATTCATTATCGTTATTGGGGTTTAATATAGAACCTGCCCAAGCGGATAATTCGTCTTCTCTATCCATATGTATAAACATTTCGCCATTTCCAGTACGAAGCCATTCTTCGTTAACGTTAAATTCTCGGCATATTGAAAATATAACTGCATCTGAAGGATTTCTTAATCCTACTTCATAATTACCTATTGTATTACCCTTAACACCTATTTTTGCACCAAATTCAATCTGATTAAGCCCTACGGTTTTTCTTATTTCCTTAATTCTATTTTTCATGTGTTACCTCCATTAAATTTCTGAACATATTTTACAACAAAAATCCCACATAGTCAATAAACAGATTTAAAAAGTTATTGACAATCACCACATCGTGGTGTATTATAACCACATAGCAGTGTTAATTCAACGAAAGGAGCAATATTATGAGCGAAACAGAAAAGAAAATACTCGAAACGTTCCAGAGAGTTATTCCGAATCTAAATGAAATACAAAAAGCCAGACTGCTCGGAATTGGAGAGGGAATGGAAATTAAGGCAGAGCAACAAGAAAGAGAAAGACAATCCGCCTAGCCAATAGGTTAGGCGGATTAGGAAAGTAGTACAAACGATAGCACATAAAATAATTAAGAAAGGAGAGGCAGATATGGCGAAAGAATTAATAGTGCGCGGACATTTTAAAACTGAGAGCGGAGAATATAAGTCATGGGATTCTTTCACGCCAGAAGAAAAAGAACAAATCGGAATAAAAATGAATGACAGGATGTTAAGGGCTATTGGATATGTTCCGGTTAATGAATTAAAGAAAGATACCGCTTAATAGCGGTATATGAGGACAAGCAGTATAACCCATTAAATAGAAAGGAGGATAAGAGGTTTGACAGACATTGGATGGTTTCTCGTAATTCTGGTACTTTCCGCACTAAGCATTATAATACACAAAAAGTACCAGATTAGATTCAAGTTTTGGCTGATATATATTATTATTGTGGACTTGATTTCTCTTGCTTTTCTAATATATCGGCTAATTCTCTAACTAGTAATAAAAATTCATCTTTGGCATGTACATTGTCAGTGTAAATAACATGATTCATATATTCTAATTTGTCCCATAGTTCTTTAGGAACATAAAAATAAAGCTCATGATAACTTTTTAAATAAGATGCAGTTTGAACTAGATCGCTACGATAGGTTAATTCTTTAGAAGTCCAATTTATATAATCTTCAAACACAGTTCTCATTTTTAAATTGTAATCATTATAAGCAGATTGCAACATATCGATTTTTTTAACTTCTAATTGGTGCTTGTTATTAATAATAGCGGTAACTAATGGAACTAAAAGAGAAATAACCAGTGTAACAACTAAAGCAATCCATGCAGCTGTAGCATTCCAATCAATCATAATTATACCTCGCATACGTTTTTATTAATTGTACCACAATATAACAAAATATTACATAAGGAGGATAAGCTAAAATGACATTGAAAGAATTTGCAAAGGGGAAAGACCTATTATCTTCTTACATTAGAGACTTGGAAGAAGCCTCTATCAAAGTAAAGAAAAGAGAAGACTTTATTGACAGCCTTGTAAAGCAAGGTGATAGAAACGAAGCCATTTCTAATTATCTCTGGGGAGCAATGGAAACCGGAGCAATAACTAAAGAAGAAATGGACACTATGCATGAGGAATTAATGCAAATAGAGAAAGGAACCAATGTATGAAAAACACAGGAATAGTAAGAAAGTTAGACAGTTTAGGAAGAATTACACTTCCAATCGAAACCAGAAGGACATTAGGTTTAAAAGAAAGAGAACCCTTAGAAATGTACACAGAAGGGGACACAATCTGCTTAAGGGCTTACAAACCCGAAAAAGCGTGTGCTCATTGCGGCTCAATTGATGAAGTCGTAACCGTAGGAGAGGGTCATATATGCAAACAATGCCTGGACAAGTTCAACAAATCTCTATAAGTGATATCCCGGCAGAATGGGCCGAAGCCCAAAGCTTTACAGAGAGGGACAAGCCAGAAGGACTTAGAAATATTGGGGTATACTCCAGAACCTTCCCACAAGGTGAACGAATGTTTATTATTTACAGAGATTTACATAACGAATTGTGGTATGAAAGCAAATGGAAAGACAAAAAATCACCGGTTTAGCAGCGAACTAAACCGGTGACCTGTAAAATGCTTCTTTAAATAATGTAATTAAAGTATAGCACATTTGCAGGACTTTGTCAAAAACTTGGAGGTTTTAAATAACTTTCGTAACAATCTAAGTATATTAAAGTTAGACACAGGAGAAGCAAATGGCATACTGGAAAGACGTATGGGAGTTTACAAACTCTAAGGAGTATGAATACAAGTACGCTGGTAAGTATGGAGCTAAAGGGGAAAAAAGAGGTAAAAGGAAAAAGGCAACCCCAGAACAAATTAAGAGACAGAATCAAAGTAACAGAGAAAAGAAAATGAGACGTCTCATAAAAGCTAATTTCATACCAGACGATCTTTGGAACACTCTGAAATATCCAAAAGGAACTAGGATTCCTTTAGAAGGGGTAAGAGAACATTTAAAAGATTTCCTTATAGCCTTAAGGAAGGAATATAAAAAACGTGGAGAACCACTTAAATTCATAAAGCGTATGGAAATAGGGGAGCAAGGAGGAATCCATATACACATTCTTGTTAACCGACTAAAGAACGCTCAGACAGACTTGATTATACAGCAATGTTGGCAGCAAGGAAGTGTGAATCACGAGAGTATATACGAACATGGTGGTTACAAGAAACTAGCCAACTACATAGTGAAGCTACCGGATGAAGAAATGGAAGGACAGCTAAGCTTCTTCCCAGAAGAAGAAAGAAAAGAGTTAGTAAGTTACTCCACTTCCAGAAATTTAATTCGACCGGAACCGGAACGAACAGAATACAGAAGATGGACCGTAAGGGACTTAATAGAGAATGGTCCAAAACCAACCCCAGGATATTACATAGATAAAGACTCTATCCACTACGGTGTAAATCCATACACCGGAATGAGTTACTATCACTACACTGAATACAGAATAGAAGAAATCAATAGTAGAAGCAGCCCGCCTTGGAAGGAGGGAACATGGAAGTAAACATTTATATCAATGCTGAACATACCGGACACCTTTCTAAAGGTAATGGGAAATATGCAGTCACAATAGAAAGCGAAACCTCAAAGGGACTAGCAACCCTCCAGCTCTACAAAGGAGTATTAAAAACCTCCAGGAACCGCACAGCTCTTATAGCTTGCCTTGATGCATTTTCACACCTAAAGAAGCCTTGCTTCGTGAATCTCTACATAGACAACACCCATGTAACGGAAACCATCAATCAAGAGTGGTACAAGTCCTGGAATTTAGATACCTGGACCAACAAAGGGAAAGCGGTAGGAAATGCAGACCTTTGGAAAGAGTTCTTAGAGCATTATAAGAAGCACAAAATCAAAGTGATCTGTGAAGGGGATACACCCTATACAAGTTACATGAAAACACAAATAGCTCATGTAAACATTGAGTATAAGGAGGACATATGTCAAAGGTAACCATATACGACACGATAGAGAAGAAAAACATTCTGGAAAATGTCACACAGGTAGCAGCTTCTTTACATCTTGGTGTATCAAATGACTGTCTTTCGAGAGCAAAGCGCAGGAAAAGGCTTGTAAAGAGAAGATATAGAATCCTTGACCTGGCCTGTGAAAAAGGAGATAAAGAGTATTTAAAAACTGCTTACGCTTTAGAATTTGAATTTAGAAATTTATGCTTATGGGTAAGAAATCATTCGAACGAAGAGCAACTTAAGAAAATAAAAATCGTACCTAAAATAGAGGAGCAGGAGGCAAATTATGTTTGATACATTCGGAGAGTTTGACACAGTAGAAGAATTAAACCAGGCAGCAGCAGGACTGCTGGAAGAAGGAGATACAGAAAACATTATTCTTTTAGCAAAGGAAAACGGAATTGAAGAAGAATATGCCAAGGCATATATTGCCGGAGACATTCCCTTCCTGACGGATACTATGAGTGCCGCCATCGGAAAGCTAACCATTGAAAAAGAAAACATCAAATCTCAAATGCCGGTAAGACCTATCACAGACTATCTTTGCACACTGTGTACAGAGGATTCTTTCGCTACAATTGTTAGAAGCAAAGATAAAAAGCTGAAGGATTGCATAGATACGGTTGAGAAAAAATGTCGGGAAGAGTGCCAGAGAACAAAAGAGCAGTATATAGCAGATGCCACCGTGTTTAAATGGGCCAAGGCTTACTATACGGAGGTAGCCAAGTGAAAAAAGCAGAGCTTTTAAAAACGGAACCTCTTAATGCTAATGAGGAAATGTTTGAGATCGCAAAGAGGGAACCTGAGTTAATAAAGAGTTACAACAGGACTGAAAAACACTATGAATACTATTGGTTCATGAAAGCAAAAGTAGTCAAGGTGAACAGCGGAGAAATTTTGAAAATTGCACTTTTTGCCAGAAAGGACCTGCAAGAGGACGATACAGAAGCAAGATATCAAATATTCCTATCAAAAGCAGAAAATAAGTTTATGACTTATGACACTTATGAAGAAAAGTGGAAAACAGCAAGAATTTATAATTTGACTAATCCAGAATATTCATACGTCTATCGGGTTGGTAAGTGGTATGACCGTGGAGCAGATAGGACAGTTATAAACTACCTTGACAATGCTAAAAAGACTCCGTTTGAGGCTGTTAAATATTTTCAAGATGGAATATCAGGCGAAAACCTTCGTAGGCAGCACAAGAAAATAACAGATAAGATTGACGCAGCTATGGAGCTAATACCGGAACTGCCAAAAGATTTCAGTGCCTGGATGGACAATACAGCAATGATGCATAGCAGGTACATTTATTACAACTATTCCAGAAACGTAAAAGTAGGTTACTGCACTCATTGTGGGAAAATGGTTAGCATAAAAAATCCAAAACACAACAAGCAAGGAGTATGCAGCTCCTGTAAAAGTAAAATAACTTTCAAAGCTATTAAAAAAACAGCAGTTGTAAGAGACAAAGGATATGCATCAATATTCCAGAAAACGAAAGAAGGTTATTGCTTAAGATACTTTGAAGTTTACAAAAGTTACGATGATTACATGAAGCCAGAAACAAGGGTTTATGAGACCGTTAGAGCAATGTATGATAAAAACTTCAATAACGATGAAACATACGATTATAAAGAGTTTAAAAATACCGGAGTAGTAAGGTGGTGTGTATGGGAAAACGGATATTACAATTATTACGGCTGGCAAGGAAAGAGCGTCTGCATACATAGGACAACCCTATATGATAAAAACCTTCAGACTATATTTAAAGGCACAAAGTATCAATATTCCTGTATAGATAAGTTTGCACGAGGTTTAAAAGGTGACAGATTCTATCCTGGTGAATACTTAACCCAATATATTGAAAGACCGTATATAGAATATCTTGTGAAGCTTAAACTTTTCCGGTTAGTACAAGACATAATTAGAAACTATTCTGACACTAAATTTAACCGAAACGGGAAAAGAATACATGAAGTTTTAGAAGTTACAAAAGAACAGGTCAAAGACTTGATTAGGATGAATGCAACACTTGAAGAATTAAGAACGATTCAAGAAGCCAATAAAGCCGGAGTAAAGCTCACAACAGATCAGGTAAAGTGGATTACTGAAAATAGGGCAAAGGTACTTATAAAGTACATGACTACATTTACTCCACACAAGATTATTAAGTATATAAAATCGCAGGATGAAAAGGCAAGCAAAATTTTGTCCGAGTACGACGATTACCTTGATTACTCAATAAAACTTGGAACTATTATGAATGATTTCGCCTTCTTCCCGAAGCATCTGAAGGAAGCCCATGATAAGGTGGCAGCTGAGTGGCAGCAGGAGCTTGAAAGAATTAGGAATATGAAAGATGAAGCAAGAAACGAGCTAATGAATACATTGGCAGAATCCCATGTAAAAGAATATGCCATGAAAGACAAGCATTTTACCATTAGAATACCGTGGACATGTAAAGAAATTAGAGACGAAGGAACGAAGCTACATCACTGCGTTGGTACCTACATAGATAAGGTCCTACGGAAGGAATGCGTAATATTATTCATCCGAAAACTGGATGATATTGATACACCTTTCTACACGATGGAAGTACAAGAAAATAAAATCATCCAAGTAAAAGGAAAAAATAATTGTTCAATGACTCCGGAAGTAGAAAAGTTCGTAGAAAAATTTAAGCAAAAGAAGTTATATCAGTGCATGGAAAAGGAGGCAGTATAGTTGCACAGCCATCACATAGTATTCCGTTCGCATGGAGGACTTGATTTTGACTTAAATCTAATAGACCTAACTCTTGAAGAACACGAAGGAGATCAAGGACCTCATAGAAACAGAGAAAGGGACTTAGAACTTAAATTAAACCTTCAGAGCAGACTACAGGAGATCTTTCATGAAGAAACCTATACAATTGAGCAAATATCACGTTTATTAGGAAAATCGAAGAGATATTTTGAAAAGAATTTTAAACGCGTCCCATCAGCAGCAGGAGCCTATAAGAGAGAGGACATTATAAGAAAGTTGATGGGAGGAAAGATTTATCCATAATAACCATACGCAAAGCGTTGGCTATAGAAACCAATAACCAGTCCTACATAAGGCTATTTGTAAGGCACCGGAAAATAATAAACATATCACAGTGTCATGACCGGGCCATATCCGGGCCGCAGCGCCCGGAGGAAAGGAAGATATATGGATTTAACATTATCATATAAAGAACTGAAAGAAAGTATCAGAAATGACTTGAACAGTGTTGCTGAAAGGTTTGTAGCCATTGGATATCAGCTAAAACAAGTAAGGGACGGAGAGTTATTCAAGGAAGATGGCTATAAAGACATTTGTGAATTTGCCAAGAAGGAATATAACATTGGGAAAAGCAACACCTACTATTTCATGAAAATAAATGACCGCTTCTCTGTTGACGGGAATAGCCGGCAGCTGATTCCAGAATATGAGGGATACGGCAGCAGCAAGTTAACAGAAATGTTAAACCTGGATGAAGAAGAGCTTAAATTGGTATCCGAAAGGACAACCAGGGACGAAATAAGGGTAATAAATCAAGTGAAAAAAGAAGCCGAAAACGAACCATTCCAGCCCGCTGGAAAAATAGACGAAAGCCTTGATTTTACTCAATCAAAATCAGATTTCGTTGATACAAAAAAAGAAGATTTAGAAGTCCTTAAAAATGTAGTTTTTGAGTATTTCAATGACAAGAACAAAAGAGAGCAGCTAAGAGAAATAAGTAGAATTTTCAGAAAAGAAATATTTGACCTTGGAAGAGAAGTTGCAATCGTTATAAACCCAAGCGGTCACTCAATGTTCCGCAAAGGAACTACTGTAACCTTCCTTGAAGAAAAAGTTATTAAAGTAAAGCCATTAGGAAAAGGAACAATGGAATTTACCTATATAGATTTCCTCCATGCGACAGAAGAGATATTCGACCTTGCAGCAGAAGATCCCTGGAGAGAAAAGTTCGGAGAACCAGAACCAGAGATAAAGGAGCCAGAGAAAAAAGAAACTATAAAAAAGGAACCAGAGAAGAAAGAACCAGTTAAAAAAGAACAGCCTAAAAAGGTTGAAACTAAAACAGAAGAAAAAGCAGAAATTGAGAAGTCTCCAGAAAGCAATAATATACCTGGGCAGATAGAAGTTGAAGACTTTCCGGAATACATGCCAGATACTCCGGAGAAAGTAGAAGGAGAAGTCATTCTTGAAGAGTCTCAAGAAGATATCATCAATGAGGACAAAGAGGAATCGGAAGAATCTGATAGCACAGAGGAAGAAGCAGAAGAGAACAACCCCAAAGCTCACGATTTAAAAACAGACCACATCTATTTTTCGGATGTGCTTACAAATAAAAAGCGTTTTGAACTACGTTTAAATGATAGAGATTATAAAGTGGGCGATATCCTCCGCTTACACGAACAAATCAACGGACAGGAAACCGGAAGAACTGCTGTCAGGTTAATAACTTATATGTTAGAAAATTACACTGGATTAGTAGACAAGTACTGCATACTTGGAATCGAGCCGGTAGGGGAGGAAATATGGAAAGAGACGAAATAATAATCCGGAATGCGGTTATGCATATCCTGAATTCGAACAATTGCCAGTTAGAATTTTCGGATACTCTTCTGGAACTTAGTCCAGACATAAACGATTTCCTTCGAAATCACATATACAGAATCATGGACAGTGATGATACGAAGAAATGTACCTTCACAGATGATTCAGAAGTCCTTCAGTTGGTAGAAGCATTTCAGGAAGAAACTCTACTCATGGATAGTCAAATGTTGGCCTACAAGCTCTATGAAATCATGAACCAGAATATAGACATACCGGCAGCAGACCTCTTTGTAGTCACTTTCCAGGTAGCAGGGAGCATATATCTGGCAATCCTGAAAATGAACTACAAAGAAACTTACATACATAGGATTGAGAAATATGGTACCGAAGTCAGAAACACAGTTACAAAGCAAAAAGCTGCACTCCCTTCAATATCTGCCAAACTTACAGAGGCAGCAGTCATAAATATGAATACATTAGAAATCGGATTGATTGAGAAAAAATACGACATTAACGGAATAAAAGTAAATTACTTTTCGAACATATTCCTACAATGTATTCCACAGCTCTCCAACAAAACAAAACTTAATATCGTTAACAAAGCAGTGGACCAGATAAATGCAAAATACTATGAGGATGATTTTAGAAAAGCTATGGAATATAAAAGCCTCGTATATGAAAGTAACCTAGACAGTGGATACATTAACACCGATGAAATAGCGGAAGAATTATTCCAGGAACCGGAAATCAGGCAAGAGTTTACGGAAAAGCTGAAAAAGTACAATTTAAACTCTACACCTATTCAGGCTAAGAAAGCCGCCACGGTAAAGAAGTTTGAAAGGCAACAACTCATAACAGATCAAGGGATAGAAATTATTATCCCGATGGAGGAGTATAACAGCCGGCCAAATGTATTTATTACAAACAATCCTGATGGAACTCAGGAAATAACTATAAAAAACATTAGCTGTATATCTGCCCGGTAACCTCCGGGCAGCAGAAGGGAGGAAACACTATGTCATGTAGATGTGCAATAGAAACAGACGAATACCACGGGTGGGAATGCACAATATCAGGAGGAGCATGTATGTACTTAACTCCAAATGAAAAGCAGTGTGCTATAGACTATGGAGAAGGACCATGTGCAGATGATCGTGAGGAAGATGTAGATGATTGAGAAAAACCCTATATTAAAGTCATTTGATTATTCAAAAATCAAGAAATGTTGCGAATGTGATTTCTCAAATGAAAAAGGAATATGCAAATTCTTTCATCTTTACGCAGGTTTACACAATGGCTGCATTAAGGAACCGAGCCAAGAGGCAGAAAGGACGGATATGGAATTACAATCTTTAGATTTAAGCGTAAGAACTTATAACGGACTTAGAAGACAGGGAATCGATACAATAGAAAAACTCCAAAGCCTAACAGATGAAGAATTAAAGAGAGTTAGAAACATTGGAGAAAAGGGATTTAACGAGGTCAAGGAAAAGCTAAGCAAATTAGCAGCAGAGCCTAAGTAATTACCCATAAATGAGATTCCAAATAATAGGTCAATACAATCTCTTTTAAACAGTCTACACATTTATACATACAACAATAGGAGATACCGCCTCTTACATCTTTTTTATACCTTACATACTCTATTTTTGTTTTGAGGATATTTCCATACAAATCCTCTATGCAAAATTGTAAAGGCTTCATATCTCCTATTGTATTAAACACAACAGCCACTTGTACAGGTTGACCGCTAATAACAATATCTTGACCTTGTAATTGAGCGTAATACATAACAGACACCTCCAATAAAATATAATTATATTATACAAACAAGTGTTCGAAAAATCAACAGTAAATAAAAGGGAGTGATAAAAATAGATAACCCACTTAAGAACAGCGATCATTGCAGAAACTGCAAATATAAGAAAGCAGGTAAATAATATGCCAATAGTAATGACTGACTATAAAATGGTTTATAAAGACCAGGTATTTAATGCATTATCAATTCGTCCTATAGTTGACAGTAATTTGAAAAACGGTAAACGCATAGTTAATTTCATTGAGGCTATGTACATAAATGAAGACGGAGAAGTAGAGATTATTGAAGATGAAGCCTGGTGCTTCAAGTTTGTTCGGAGGTGATTTGAACGGCATATGAAGCAATCATAAAAACAGAATCCTTTAACAACCTTCGGGCAGTAGTAGAAAAAGAGATTATAGGAAGCGGATACATGCTCTGTTACATCCATCCAGAAGACCAAGAACAAGCCAAAGAAGGCTATTACCTGCGTGAGCAATCTCCTTTCTTTGGCTCCTACATAAACAATCGGCAGAAATTTGACATTGACTGGGCAGCCGGAGCCTATGAGCCTACATACTGTATCAGATTGAAAAGGGATGAAGTACAAATAACCGGTCAAATAGGTAGCACATGGACCAGAAGAGAAGAGACAGAAGAGGAATATATAGAATTATAATTATTAAGGGGTGAAAGGAAAATTGACAACAAATTTAACCAAGGAAATTTTAATACAATATGCTGAACTGCAGGAAGAAGTAAAAGACACCAGAAAAAAGATTGAATCCTTGGAAAATCAAATAACGAGGATGGAAGAGGAGGGAGCTGTCATTGATTGTGTAAAAGGAGGAGCAGGAGGCATACAGAATTTTAAAGTAACTGGATTCCCATATCCAAAGTACAGTAGAACAAAGAGCCTCCTTTATTCTAGAAAATCCATCCTGGAAACATTAGAGCTTGAGTCATTGGAAACAATAAATGCAGCAGAAGAATTTATTGCAAGTCTGGCAGATGCCAGAATGAGACGGCTGTTGAATTTAAAATATATAGAAGATTTATCATGGATACAGGTTGCTAGGAGAATGGGAGGAAAGGCAACACCAGATAGTGTAAGGATGGAGGTAAAAAGGTATTTTGATAAATAAAAAGTCTGTTCGTTTTGTTCGGTTAACATGTGGTATCATAATAACATGAAATAAATTGTATAATAAAAATTAATTCATAACACATTTTCAAAAGACATGTCTGAAATATAGGACATGTCTTTTATATTGCTAGGTATGGTGATATATGGTAATATAAAATAAAAAGGAGATAAAGTATGTATACGTTTTGGAATACAATAGAAATGTTCTTACAGTCTCAAACTGAAGATTCTGCAAAAGAGTATAAGCCCAAGATTGAATCATTTTATCAATTTCTTACAGAGGAAAGAAAGATTAATGATAATACATATAACAATTATCTGTCATCTGTAAAAGTTGATGATATAATTGATGCTCTTGATTATTTTATTAATCAAAACAAAGTGACAAGAGAAACGGTAGCAAGATATTACTGTTCAGTAATAAAGAACTACATAAAGTATTTAAAATCGGTTGACATTACAAATAATAAAATAATAGAGTCTTTTGGATTAGACTCTGACGATCCTCAATCCTTTATGCATTTAATAAATAAAACAATTAGTAAAGATAAGAGATTAAGTAAACCGGATAAGAAATTACCATATGAGTTATCAGAGCTTGAAATTGTTATTGAAGAATGTGACAGTAACATAGATGATTTATGTAATATTAAAACGGATAAAATAAACGAAAATACGTTTGATAAACTTGTATATTTGCTATGTATTAAAATAATGATTTTTACTGGTGCAAAGCCTAGCGTGGTTTATAATTTAGGATTAAACAGTGAAAATATAAAAGAGAACAAGCTGGATATAAATGGGTTTATTTTACATACTCCTAACGTTCTATCGAGACAATTAAAAAAATATTTAAACATTCGAGAGAGCATTGTATCAAAAAGCAGTAATCTATTTATTATGCATGATGGAAGTAATTTAGATAGGTCAACTTATACAATCAATAGTTTTGTAAAAAATATAGTTGGCAGAGGGGATACCTGGGGAATAGTTAAATATACAGTAATTCAAATGATCAAAGAAGGCATTAACTATAGCGTTATAATTAAGCTAACGGGCATCGGAAACGATATATATGATTTTTGCCAGGAAATTGTAAATGAACAAAAGAAGATAACAGTAAATAGTTATATTGATAGTGGATTAATTAAACTTCATTTTTACGATAAATTATAATTTTAGTAAAATGAAAGCATCCCTCGGGGTGCTTTTTTGTTGCATGAGAATAGGAGCTTAATGGCGCAGGAGTTTGCAAAATCGTTTTATAATTCAAAAGACTGGAAGGATTGCAGGGCTTCCTACATTGATAAGAGAATTGCAATAGACGGAGGTATGTGTGAGACATGCCACCAAGAACTTGGTAAGATTGTACATCACAATAAAGTATGGCTGACACCAGAGAACATAAACAATCCTAATGTTACATTGAATCATGACAACCTTAAGTATGATTGTCAAACATGTCACAACCAAGAGAAAGAAGGAGAGGAACCAGAGCCACCAAGATATTACTTTGAGGGAGGGAGAGTTGTTCTGATTCCTCCAGAGGAATAAGGGACCGCCCCCATACGAGCAAAATGAGCGGAATTGATAAGACCGACGCCAACCATCAATTTAACACACAGGTTCACATATAGGGGGTGTAGTCAAAATGAGCCAATGGGACAAGGAAGATATCGAAGAAGAAATTGATAGAGAAGAGAAAGTTGACAGTATTTCCAACTATTTAGAGAAAAATAACCGTATTAAAAAAGAGGTCTCCAGGCTAAAAAGATTATTCTCGAAAATAGATAAAAATAAAAAATCCTTGGTGTTTACCACGATAGATGATGTAGCTTTTATGACAATAACAATGCAAGATTTAAGGGATAAAATCATAAGAGAAGGAACAAAAGTTACATACAAAAACGGCGAAAACCAGTATGGAGTAAAACAAAGCCCAGATGCACAACTTTACTTACAGCTTTCACAAAAGCAGACACAAGCAATGAAAATACTGCTTGATTGTATGCCAAAATCCGAAAAGTCAGTAAATGAAAAAGACGACGGATTTAATCAGTTTGTAGGTGATAGGGATGATTAGATATCCCCTTGCTTACAATCCGATTCTTGAATACTGGAATCTTATTGAATCTGGTCAAGAAGTTGTATGTAAGAAGATTTATTATACTTATCAAAAGCTTGCTGCCGATGTTATAAACAATGACAGCGAGTTTTTTTATTCTCCGAAAAGAGCAAACCATGCTATTGAGTTTGTAGAAAATTACTGCAAACATTCAAAAGGGGAGCTAGGAGGAAAGCCGGTAAAACTTGAGCTTTGGCAAAAGGCCCTTGTGGCTGCCACGTTTGGGTTTATAGATATAGAGGGAAACAGGAAATATCACAGGTCCATACTAATCATTGCAAAGAAAAATGGTAAATCACTTCTTGCCTCCGCTATTGGGTTGTATCTACAAATTGCAGATAATGAACCAGGTGCCGAAGTTTACGCAGTGGCCACTAAGAAGGACCAAAGTAAAATTATCTGGCTAGAAGCCAAGAGAATGGTCAAAAAGTCACCGGCGCTTAGAAAGAGAATTAAGACCCTGGTAGCAGAGCTGAACAGTGATTTTAATGATAGCGTGTTCAAACCCCTATCAAGCGATTCTGACAGCCTTGACGGATTAAACGTTCATGGAGTTCTAATGGATGAAATCCACCAATGGAAAAATGGTAAGTCCTTATACGACATTATGGTTGATGGAACGATTGCAAGACGGCAGCCTCTCATCTTTATAACCAGTACAGCCGGAACCATACGCCAGGATATCTACGATACTATTTACACCGAAGCTGAAAGAATTATCAATGGCTACATTGGCCTGGACACTTACAAGGACGATAGAACAATCTGCTTTATTTATGAACTTGATAACCGAAAAGAATGGAAAGACCCTTCTTGTTGGAAAAAGCCAAATCCTAATATTGGGGTATCGTTTAAGTATTCATATTTAGCAGAAAAAGTGGAACTTGCAAAACAGAATGAAAAACTTGTTAAGAACCTTCTTTGCAAACACTTTGATATGCCGGAAACGGGTTCCGAAGCGTGGCTGACATATGAACAACTTAACAATAAATTGATCTATGACATGTTAAAGTTAAGACCAAAGTATGGTATTGCTGGGATAGACCTCTCCAGCACAACAGACCTAACATGCGCCACAGTTATATTTAGAGTACCTAACGACCCTGTATTATATGTGAGACAAATGTATTGGCTACCGGCTGACCGATTGGAATCAAAGATTATACAAGATAAGGTCCCTTATGATGAATGGGTCAAGGAAGGTTTACTAAGGCTCAGTGAAGGAAATAAGATAAAATACAGTGATGTTACTCAATGGCTTACGGAAATAAGAGACAATGAGGGGATTTATCTTTACAAGATAGGTTATGACCGTTACAGCGCAACCTATCTTATTGATGAAATAGAAAGTCATTTTGGAAAAATTACAGTTCCAATCGCTCAAGGGGCGAAAACATTTAACATTCCAATGCGTAACTTTGCAGCAGACCTTGAAAAATGCCTGGTAAATTATAATGACAACCCAATTACTCTATGGAACCTTGCTAACGCCTCTGTAACGATAGATAACAATCAAAATATGTATCTGTGTAAAATGCAGGATACTACTAAACGAATTGATGGAGTTGCAGCCTTACTTGATGCATATATAGTGTACTTGGATGAGTTAGCAAACTACATGGCAATGGTAAATTATTAAAGGGGGTGATAAAGATAGGATTATTAGAAAAAGTATTTTCTAAACAGGAGCAGACTCAAAAACAAGTCCAGAAATCTATGGAGGGATATTTCAAGATGCTTAATGCTTATTCCCCTTCTTTTACTACGTATGAAGGTGGAATTTACGAAATGGAACTTACAAGAGCTGCAATTGATAGGTATGCCACATTCTGCAGTAAGCTTAAACCTGAGATACAAGGAAGTGCATATAAAAATCTTGAAAAGGTATTGCAATTTAAACCAAATCCCTGGATGAATACAAGCCAATATCTGTATAGATTGGCAACAATCTTAAAAGTAAATACAACAGCTTTTATCGTTCCGCTTTACGCAGAAGACTATGAAACTATTATCGGGTTTTATCCTCTACTACCGCAAAGAACAGAGGTCATACAGGTTGCCGGTGAACCTTGGTTAAGATATTACTTCCAAAATGGGCAAAAAGCAGCGATTGAATATAGTAGAGTAGGCGTACTAACGAAATATCAATATAAGAGTGATTTTTTCGGTGATGGAAACAAGGCACTATCTCCTACAATGAATCTTTTGGATATACAGAAGCAAGGCATTACAGAAGGTATAAAACAGTCAGCAACATTGCGATTCATGGCAAGACTGTCACAAGTCCTAAATCCTACAGATTTGAATAAAGAAAGGGAAGCTTTTTCAAAAGATAACTTAAGTGCGGATAATCAAAGCGGTGTATTGCTATTTGATATGAAATATGCAGATGTTAAGCAAATAGACTCGAAGCCGTTTATTGTTGATGCAGAGCAGATGAAGATAATTCAAAATAATGTATTTAATTACTTTGGTACCAACGAAGATATTCTTCAAAATAAATATGATGAGAATAAATGGAATGCATATTATGAAGGCGAGATTGAACCTTTCGCCCTACAGGCAAGTTTAGTACATACCAATATGATGTATACGCAAAAAGAACTTGCACATGATAACGCAGTCATTTTCACTGCAAATCGTTTACAGTATGCTTCTAATAGTACAAAATTACAGGTATCCAGCCAATTATTTGATAGGGGGATACTCTCCACTAACCAGGTTATGGATATCTGGAACATGTCACATGTACCGGATGGAGACAAACGGTATATTCGAAAAGAATACGCTGACATTAATAATCTGGATAGCAATCCAGACATGAAAGGAGTTGATGATATTGCCACTGGTCAAGGGGAGGGAATACCGAAATCTGCTACCACTAGCACCACAAACGCAGCAGAAGAGAATTGACAGCGATTATTATGTCGAAGGATATGCCACGACATTTAATCAGCCATATCTATTATACGAAGTAGATGGCATTAAGTA